>WTCM01000256.1 GCA_013138595.1 Methyloprofundus sp.
AGTTTAGGGGCGGAACTTGCTGGAAAGGTGGGGGAATCAATTAAATCGGTGGGTATTTTATTGGGTATTTTAAACCCAAGTGAGAACCTTGAAGAGTTGGGTGAAAAAGCAATGATGAGTGAGGAAAAGCCTGAAAACTTTGATTCAATCAATGAGTATATAGATCACCTGCGTCACAATGTCATTATTGATAAAGAAAAATTTAATCAACTTGATGAAAAGGATTTGTTAGCACGTTCTTCTATTGCTGCGGCAATCACATTAAAAGGGATTAATGAGAAATTAGAGACCGTGGTGACACCTGAGTTTATGGCGGAAGTTGCAAAGCAAGAGCTAGAAGCCGATCAAATCGTGGAAACGATTAAGTCTTATAAGGATAAAGACTTAAAAACAGAGGATTATGAGCTTTATTTGAATGATGCGCTGAGTATTGATGAAAGTGAGAGGCACAGTGATGCACTTGTGTCCGCTTATCAAAAATTAGAGCCAGAATTAACGATTGAACAAATTGAAGATAAAGTAATGAATTTAAAGGATTAGCAGGAATGAATGAATATTTAATTCAAGCGATTAATAGCAGTGTCAGGGTAAGCCGTATTATTGATGGGGAGCTTGAGGCAATAAGAAATAAAGGTGATTTTGCATTTCCTTTATCGGACTTTTGGCGATTATTTAAAGAAAAAATAGAGTATGAAGTGGGTGAGCAGCTTGCCCTTATAGTGCTTACGGATGATAAATATTTTGAACTTGATGCCAGTATTGTGATTGCGGAAAAATTCACTTCAGAAAATGAGGTACTGAATGACTTGGTATCAAGTCGTAAAGCCGAGCGTTATTATTTAATGACTTACCCAGAGTTGGCGTTAGATTATATTAAAGCGGAGCCTGATTTATCAGTTACTTTGCAAGCGAGCGAGCCTGAGTTTATCGCGGCTGGAGAGGGGCAAAGTATACAAGATTTTTTTAAGAAAAAAACACGCGATATAAAAAGAGGGGTTTAGCATGAAGCTTGAAACGTTTTTAGAGTTGCTTGATGAGCCTCAAGTACAAGAGAAAATAAAAGCATTATTGATTGATGCGCCTAGTGCTGAAAGGGTGGATATTGTCGCACTACAGCAAGAAAATCAAGCCTTAAATTTGGAAAATAAAACCCTTAAAGAGGATGTTAAAGATATGACAGGTATGATTGAACGCTTAAAGAACCTTATATCGGGCAAGGATAAAGAAATTTCAACGGGGCATTCTGAAACGACAGAGTTAAACCAGCAGTTATCAGCATTAACAGAAAAAATGCAGGATAAAGAAGAGGCACTTGAGCGTTTAAAGGCTGAGAATAAAGAGACTCGCTTGCAGTTGAATGAGGCGGATAAAAAGCTTAATTGGTATCGAGAGCAATTTTCTGATGATGTTAACGTGCAAAATATTTATAGTGATTTATCGGCGGCGACTCAAGGATCATTAAGTGGTATTTTTAAAAGTACCACGGTTAGCGGCTTAATTGCATGTGGTATTCAAGAAAAAAATATTGGCAATTTATGGGAATATGCAAAAAATGAAGTGGTTAATGCGAGTAACCCCGATACCCCCCGTATTATTCAGCTATTTGAACTATTATTTTCTCGCTTTATAATTGCATTTCCAATGTATCAAGTTCAGCGCGTTACATTAGGCGAGGATTTTGATACTCAGTTACATATTAAACATAATAGCAGTGATAATGTGAGTGGGGCTGTGACAGCGGTTCTATTACGGGGTTACTTAAACACTAAAACAGAAAAAATCATTAAACAGTCTATTGTCAAAATTTAGGTTCTACTTATTTTACACCGTACCGACTACGTGTTCCGAATATGCCTAACTGTCCATACCATACTCTTGATATAGCAAAGTCAGCGTTAGTTTATGCTCGTAGATAATACTTTCACAGTCTCGCTAGCTATGGTTTGTCGCATAATGCTAAAATCCCTCGCATGGATATTTATATTATATATATAGTTAAAGCCTTATTACTTCCACTGGCTAGCTTATTGCTATTAAGCATCGCAGGGCTTTTTTTCTTATCAACTCATAAGCCGTTTGCAATGATATTAATAGGCAGTTCACTGGCTTTACTACTACTGCTTAGCTTACCTATTGTGGCAGAATTCCTTGCTAATACTCAAGAAATACACCCCGCCTTAAATAATGAAGAGATAGAGATATTCGCAGCAGATGCTATCGTGGTTTTAGGCGGCGGCTTAAAAGACCCAGCCCCTGAATACTCTCCAAAAGTGACGTTAAAAGCGATTAGTTTAGTCCGAGTACGTTATGCTGCATTGCTCGCGAAACAAACTCAGCTGCCTGTATTGGTCACAGGAGGTAAGGTACTAAGTCAAGCGGCATCCTCAGAAGCTGACATTATGACCGAGGTGTTGCAGAATGAATTTAATCAAAAAGTGACTTGGCAAGAAGATAGAAGCCGTAATACCGCTGAAAATGCTTATTACACTCACCAGCTTTTGAGCGCTGTCGGTATTAAACGCATTATTTTAGTCACGCATGCTTTCCACATGCGGCGTGCTGCTACACAGTTTCAGCTGCAAGGCTTTGAGGTATTACCTGCGCCCACTGCTTTTATTGGCTCTTATGGGCTAGCCACAGTATTTGACTTCTTACCCTCTAGCAAAGCACTGCATAATAGTACTTATATTATCCATGAAGTGATAGGACGCTTTTGGTATTGGCTAAGATATTGAAAATATGACTAACTTAATACGGGGCATGACAGTAGGGTATCGCACCGCGTACCTTTCGCCAGTATGAGGTATGCGGTGCATACCCTACAGACTGCGCGCCCCGTGTTAAACCTGTAAGCTAAAAATGGAGTCCAAAACGCGTTTTGGGCGGTTTTCTTCCACCTGTTATTCACCTTTAAAAAAACAGCAAAATGACCCTTCAATATAGAACTGAAAAAGACAGCATGGGCGAGCTACAAGTGCCTAGTGATGCCTTATATGGCGCACAAACGCAACGTGCAATTAATAATTTTCCGATCAGTGGCTTAACCATGCCGCCTGCTTTTATCCAAACACTTGCCCTAATCAAGCAAACAGCGGCTAAAGTGAATATGGATTTAGGCTTATTAGATTCCGCCCGTGGCGCAGCGATTGTGCAAGCGGCTGAACAACTCATTCAAGGCGAACATGCAGAGCAGTTTCCGATTGATGTGTTTCAAACAGGCTCAGGCACGAGTACCAATATGAATGTCAATGAGGTGCTCGCGCATCTTGCGAGCAAAATCAGCCCTGAAGCGGTGGGCGCAAACGACCATGTGAATATGGGGCAAAGCAGTAATGATGTGATTCCTACTGCGATTCATATCAGCAGTGCGATAGAATGCCAGCGCCAGCTACTGCCTGCTTTAGAGCATTTAGCAGAAACCATTGAAAGCAAAGCAAGTGCATGTAAGGACTATACCAAAACAGGGCGCACACATTTGATGGATGCGATGCCGATGACCTTAGAGCAAGAGTTAGGCGCATGGGCTTTACAAATTCGTAATGGTATCGCGCGGATTAAGAGTGCGCTACCTAGAGTACAAAAATTAGCGCAAGGCGGGACAGCAGTAGGCACAGGCATTAATGCACACCCTGATTTTGCACAAAAATTTGCCGCGACTATCAGCACAACAACAGAGATAGCCTTTAGCCCTAATGATTCTTTTTTTGAGAGCTTGAGTTGTCAGGATGCAATGGTAGAGCTTTCGGGGCAATTAAAAACCATTGCCGTGAGCTTAATGAAAATCGCCAATGATTTACGCTGGATGAATAGTGGCCCGTTAGCAGGTTTAGGGGAAATTGAACTGACCGCCTTACAACCAGGGAGTAGTATTATGCCGGGTAAAGTGAATCCTGTGATTCCAGAGGCAACAGCAATGGTCGCGGCGCAAGTAATAGGCAATGATGCCACGATTACCATTGCAGGGCAGTCGGGTAGTTTTCAGCTGAATGTGATGCTACCCGTGATTGCTTATAATATTTTACAAAGCATTGATATTATCAGCCAGACCAGTCTAGTGCTCGCTGATAGCGCAATTGTAGATTTTTCTGTACGAGTGGATAATTTACAGCAAGCACTGACGCGAAACCCTATTTTAGTGACGGCTTTAAACCCTATTATCGGTTACGCCAAAGCAGCAGAGATTGCCAAGGCAGCTTATAAACAAGGCAGACCGATTATTGATGTGGCTGAAGATATGACCGATATTCCACGTACAGAATTAGAAAAAATATTAGAGCCTAAGCATCTTGCAGAAGGCGGGGTGAATTAGGTTTTTTACCTTGTCGTTTGAGGAAGGCTTGCAAGTGCTAAAAATTAGAGGACAAGGAGTCTAACTTTCTAACAGGCATAAAAAAACGCTTAAGCTATTGCTAGCGATAAGCGTTTTTAAATTCGGTGTTTAATCTGTTCGAGAACAGATTTTAGCATCATGCGTTCGTACCTATTAATGCTTGTTTACGTGTGGTATTCACATTGCTTGCAATGGCCGCAACCGCAAATAGTGCTGATGATAAAATAAAAGCACCTGAAATAAAGCCTAGTACGCCCGTCATAAAAACTAATCCAGTCAGTATATCTTTGTATAAATCGTTCATTGTAAATTCCTCAATAATATTAAAAGTATGTGGTGTTTCTAAACCACAAGTGAATTATAGTGTGATTGAATTTATTTACAATACTCCTTAATGTTAATTTATTGTTTCCTATTATTACTCAATTAGTCATAAGCTTGTCATATCTACTGTGTAGAGTTGTTAGGCTGCTTTCAGCGATGGAAGAAGTCTTAAAAATAAGTCGTTTATAAAAAATCGTCATTCGTCACGGCCATTAAGTTAAGATATTTTTTAAATAGAATCAATGTATTAAACGCAGCATGGGTAGAGCGTCTTTTTATGACTCGTGAGAATTCGATCATTATGACGCAGGATTGATGGGTTTCACTGCGTAGCTAAAAAGACAGCTACTCCGATCTACCCATCCTACAGTGCAATGATAATAATCACTTTATTTTTAGCAAAAATTTATTAAATCCTAGTGTATAATTTGCTCCCTAAGTTTGTCAGAGAGACGGCATATTTCAGCCGTAAAGTAATCAAAATAATAGGAAAATCAGATGAGTAATGTTTTTAGTTTTACAGGTACTGTCGGCAGAGATGCTGAGGTTAGAAACACTCCCAGCGGACAAACAGTGCTAAATGTCACCGTTGCTAATAATATAGGTTTTGGTGATAGACAGAAAACATTATGGATTCGTGTTGCCGTATGGGGAAAACGTGCAGAAGGGCAGTTACAAAATTATTTAAAAAAAGGGCAACAAGTCTTTGTCTCTGGTGAATTAAGTCAATCAGAATACCAAGCGCAAGATGGCACGACAAAAACTAGCCTAGAACTGAATGCTAATGTGATTGATTTAGTCGGCAAGCGCAACGAGCAACAAGCACCACAACAGCAAGGCTATCAGCAACCCGCTCAGCAACAACAGCCAGCCGCAGCGCCCGCTCAACAAAGCTACCCACAAAATAATGATGGCTATGATGATGTGCCTTTTTAGAGGATAGGATGTGTTGACGATAGGAAACGCATCAAGTGCTTAAAAGATGCGTTTCGTAGCTCTCAATATACCCCGCGTAGCTAGCAGGTAAATCTTGACGGCTCTAAGAGGTGCATGGATAGCACCCTACATGCGGTTCCATTTTTTGTGGCACTTCTACCCAGCTTACAAATTAATCACTCAACTCGGCGATAACAGCGGTTAATTGCTGCTTAATTTCCTCATTATTGATCTCGCCCGCCTCTGCATCAAAGTTCTGATAAAAACTGGGAATGGATAAACTACCTTTTAACTCACCATTAAAAAAAGGTGCCGACTTAACCGCCATTGCTAGGACATTCGCTGCGCCACCGGGTCCTGGTGACGTTGCAAGTAAGACAACAGGTTTATGTTGGTAAATTTTTTGATCAATACGAGAGCACCAGTCAAATAGGTTTTTATACGCGGCTGTATAGGAACCGTTATGTTCTGCAAAAGAAATAATCAACGCGTCACATGCCGTAATCTTGGCAAAAAAATCTTGAGCTAACTGCGGTGAACCTAATTCTGCTTCTTTATCGACGCTATATAAAGGTAATTCATAATCATTTAAATCAAGCACTTCAGTCTCGGTACTATTGAGTAAACTCGCGGCATAAGTGACTAATTGTTTGTTAATTGATTTTTGACTATTGCTGGCTGCAAAGGCTAACACTTTCATATTCGCTCCATTATTTTAGTGGTTTGATCTTAATTATGGCTTAGTGTTGCACCGACGGAGGTATTGCGCAAGAATAAGTTTTGTACTTAAAAAACATTACTGGGTAAAATATACGCATTATCTGGCTACCAACTTAACACGGGACATAATAGTCACACGGTGCAGATTTATCTGCACTGTGCGGCTAAAGCCGCACCTACGAATACTGCCGCTATACTGCGTGCCCCGTGTTTTGTTGTAGCCTATTATTTTGTTAACATTTGCGCCTTTTATGTCTAAAACCCCTGCATTAATTGTTTTTTTTATCTTCACGCTTATCTCATCTTCGCTATTTGCAGCACAAATCAGCGTCAGTCTTGATCGTAACCCTGTCAGTCTGAATGAGTCCTTACAGCTTACCTTTACAGCAACAAGTGACCCTGATAGCGCGCCTGACTTTTCTGCGCTAGAAAAAGATTTTACGATTGTAAATCAATCACAGCAGCAATCCACACAAATTGTCAATGGTGACTATAGCCAGTCTATCCAGTGGGTTTTAAATGTGATGGCAAAACGTACGGGAAAATTAGTCATTCCTGCGATTAACTTTGGTCGTGATAGTAGCCAATTTACGAGCTTAACGGTGAATGAAGTACAGGTGGTGAGTCAACGCAATGAAGACTTATTTTTAGATGTGGAGGTGGATAATATCGCGCCTTATATTCAACAACAAGTGATTTATACCTTAAAATTTTACCGTAAAGTCAATATTGCGCAAGCCTCGCTTTCTGAACCGACGTTACAAAATGCGGTGATTGAAAAACTAGGCGAAGATAAAAATTATAATACGCAATATCAAGGGGAAAGTTATGTGGTCACTGAGCGAAAATATGCAATTTTTCCACAAAAAAGTGAGTTAATGACGATTGCCCCACTGGAACTTACCGCTAGTGTGATTGTCGGTGGTGGGCAGCGACGTAATAATAGTATGTTCAATCGTCAAAGAACGCGTGTTAAACGGGTGCTTTCAGCGGGGATAAAACTAGATGTACAAGCCAAGCCAGCCGAGGCAGGGGATAGCCTTTGGTTGCCAGCCACACAGGTGATTTTACAAGAGCAATGGCAAGATAATGCCACGGAACTCATTGTAGGAGAACCGATTACACGTACTGTGAGTTTATTTGTGCAAGGTGCACCTGCGAGTGCATTACCTGAATTGCAGACGAATAAAATGCCCGCGAATTTAAAGGCATATCCTGACCAAGCGGTCTTAAAAGATAATGGCAAAGCAACAGGTATGGTTGCCTTAAGAGAAGAAAAAATAGCGATAATACCCAATCAAGCAGGTCGCTTTACTTTGCCAGCTATCGAAGTGCCGTGGTGGAATGTGACAACTCAAAAAATGGAAATAGCTCGCATTCCTGAGCGTGTCGTGACTGCGGTAGCTGCGCCTAATACGTCTGTTTTAACGCCTGCAGAAACAAGTCCGACACTAACACAGCCCACCGTGCCAGTGACGACTGTTGCAACAAAAGAAAACTCATTATGGTTTTGGTTGACGCTATTATTTGCAACATTATGGTTTGCCACTTTGGCTTATTTCCTTGCTAAAAACTCTAAGGTGATACCAGAACAAACAACGCCTATTAAGCCAAAAAGTTTTGCGATTGATAAGGTATTAAAGCGTGCTTGTGCGAATAATGATTCATTAGCGGCTAAAGATGCTTTAGTGAAATGGGGGCGTGAGCAATTCAATGTGTCTAGTTTGAGTAAAATAGCGCAGCAATGCGATAGTGTATTATCCGATGAAATACTCGCTTTAAATGCCGTGTTATATAGCAATAATAGTGATTTATGGCAGGGAGAAAGTTTGTGGACGGCTTTTCAGAATAAGCAGTTAGTGGAGTCGAGGGCAGTGACGGATACGGGGGCTTTACAGCCGTTATTTAAAATTTAAGGTGAGTCAACCGAGAGGTGATTAAGATACCACCCCCTACAAGGGATGTTATCTTGTAAGTATACATGACGTAGAACCCTATAAGAGTCATATAAGCAGAACTTATAGGGAGCTTATAGAGTGCTTATAGAAAGCTTGCTTAATTGATTTTTCGTGTGGGAATAATAAGGCGGGCAGTATAAAGCCTTATGAAGTGGAAATTTTATGTCCAGTTTTAGTCTAAGATAGGCTTTGGTATAGTATTTGCTTTTACATCTATAGGATAAAATAAAGGATTCGCTATATTTTATTGATAGCTTTTAAGCTTTATCCAAAAATAATCCTAAGGTATTGAATCACAAAACTATAAACTAAATTCATATGCGAGCATTATTAATTTACCCTATTTTACCGCCGCACATTTTATCGTTTAAAAAAACGATGACTAGGCTGGATAAAAAATCTTCTTACCCACCTGTGGGTTTAATGACCGTGGCGGCTTTATTGCCTTCCACATGGGAGATAAAACTAGTCGATGCGAATATTCGAGAAGTCACTGATGATGATTGGCTTTGGGCAGAGATTGTACTTATTTCTGCGATGATTCCACAAAAACAAGATTTTCATCAGCACATTAAGCAAGCAAAACGCCATCATAAAACGGTTGTTATCGGTGGTCCTTACCCTACGGCTTTACCCGAAGAAGCGGCAAGTAGTGGTGCGGATTATTTAGTTTTAAATGAAGGGGAAATAACCATTCCCTTATTTTTACAGGGCTTAGAAAATGGTGACCTGCAAGGCATTTATCAAAGCTCACAAAAACCAGATGTAACGAAAACCCCTTTACCGCGTTATGACTTAATTGATTTTAAGGATTACTCTAGTTTATCGATTCAATATTCACGCGGATGTCCTTTTTTATGTGAATTTTGCGATATTATTACCCTGTATGGACGTAAACCACGGGTCAAAACACCTGAGCAAATGATGGCTGAATTCGACTTGATTTATAATTTAGGTTGGCGGGGTGTGGTCTCGGTTATTGATGATAATTTTATTGGCAATAAGCGACAAGTCAAAAGCTTTTTATTACTGTTGAAGCAATGGATGCTTGATAAACAGTATCCCTTTGCCTTAATCACCGAGGCATCATTAGATTTAGCATTGGAACAGGAATTAATGGATTTAATGATTGAGTGTAATTTTAAAGGGCTATTTGTAGGCATTGAAACCCCCGATGAAGAAAGCCTACTCTTAACCAAAAAAAGCCAAAATACGCATATTCCTATCACTGAATCAATTGATACACTTTATAAAACGGGCTTTACCCTGATAGCAGGTATGATTATAGGTTTTGATGGTGAAAAACAAGGCGCGGGCGAACGTATTCGGCAGTTTTTAGAAATCACTCACATTCCCATTGCCAATTTTGGCATACTACAAGCTTTACCCACCACTGCCTTATGGGATAGATTAGAGCAAGAGCAACGTTTATTAAGTGATACGGGAGATGGCATGGCAACCAAACCGATGAATTTTAAGCCGTCTCGTCCTGCGGAACAGATTATTAGCGAATATATCGATGCTAACTGGCAACTCTACGAGCCCGAAGCCTATTTAAAGCGACTTTACACACATTGTCTAGCTGTCACTATTGTGCAAAATGGCGCGTGGAAAGAGCTAAGCCCAGCAGAAAAAAAACGCCGACTAGCCCCTTTAAATAAACGTAGTCTTTATTTTTTACTGTCTATTTTTGGGCGTTATGGCTTTATTTCAGAAGCACGCCTAGATTTTTGGGGCTATTTATTCAAATTAGCCTTTCAAAAACCCGTTGCCGTCTTACCTTTTTTAATTAATTGTGCTTTTTTAGAAGACCTAGAGGCATATCGCCAATTTATTCGCCAACAAATGCAATCTTTTACTTAATTTTATGACCACTACTTATAAGTTAAAACCTAACCAAGATTATCGTAATGATAGTTTATCTAAAATAGAAACTTTAACAGACCGAATGCTGGTTGATGATACCGCACAACATTTTGAAGATTGTCATAACGATTATTTATTTGCGTGGTGTAACAGTGAAAATTTAGCCTTTCATTATGGTTATTGGGATTCAGCCCAGCCTTATAAGCAGCATCAGGCACTTATTAATAAAAATCAATTGCTTTACGATAAAGTTGATATAAAACCAAGTGATTATGTGTGGGATGCGGGCTGTGGTATCGGCGGCAGCTCTATTTGGATGGCTAAAAAATATGGCAATCGTGCGACAGGTGTAACGATTAGCGGTAAACAAGTGGCTTATGCCAGTAAACAAGCGAAAAAAAATAAAGTGGCTGACTTAGTTGATTTTGTGAAAACTGATTTTTGCCAAACCCCCTTTGCAGATGAAACTTTTGATGTGGTCTGGGCGGCTGAGAGTGTTTGCCATACCCAATATAAAGGGGCCTTTTTAAAAGAAGCTTACCGTGTATTAAAAAAAGGCGGTCGCTTGGTTTATTGTGATGCCTTTATGATGCAGCGTGAATTTAATGCTGAACAATGGCAAACCATGCTCGACTTTTTTAATGGCTGGGCAGTGCCTAATTTATGTTATTGCGATGAGTTTGAAAATCTATTAGTGGAGCAAGGCTTTCAGCAAATTGAATTAGATTATATCCATGAGCAAACGATTCAATCCGCTGAATATATGCATAAAATCACCCAACGTCTTTATCCTGTACAAAAAATAAGCCAATGGCTAGGCTTACGCTCAAAAGCTCAAACGGCTAACTATTATGCGGGTTTAGCGCAATACGACATGTTCGTTAAACGATATGCTGAATATTGTGTGTTTACTGCTATCAAATAAGGACTATCGTGAAATCATATTATTTAGAGCCGAATAAGGATTACCATAACAAAGAGCAGAGTGTTGATGCGAGTGATACCTTATTAGAGGATACCGTGCAATATTATGAAGACTGTCATAATGATTATTTATTTGCTTGGTGTAATCGTCAGAACCTTGCGCTGCATTATGGTTATTGGGATGCCGCGACTCCCTATAAACATCATCAAGCCTTATTAAATACCAACCGAGTGTTATATGAAAGTGCACAGATTAAACCCTCTGATCATATTTTAGATGCAGGTTGTGGTTTAGGGGGAAGTAGCCTGTGGATAGCAAATGAATATAACAATAAAGTCACTGGGATTACCTTAAGCGAAAAACAAGCCTTATATGCCAATCGACATGCCCAAAAACGCGGATTGACAGACTCGGTGAATTTTGCAGTCGCGAATTTTTGCGCCACTGATTTTCCAGA
>WTCM01000105.1 GCA_013138595.1 Methyloprofundus sp.
GAAGGTTTAAGTTCTATGCCAATGACAAACAGTAACAGTACCACGCCAATATCAGCAAGATGAGCAATCTCATTAATATTATCAATCAAGCCAAACCCCGAAGGACCAACGATCATTCCTGCAATTAAGAAGCCAGGCACTGCTCCTAGTTTAATTGCCTGAAAAAAAGGCACCGCGACCACCGCCGCTAATAATAAAATAATGATGTCTAACAGATAAGTTGAAATCATATTTTTTAGATTTTAATTAAGGTAATTTTGCAGGAATGGTAAATACATAATCGGTAATTTTAGCCGCTTGGTGACAGCTATTACAAGCTTCTGCCGCTTTGCTGTCTTGGCTATGAGGTTTTAAATCTAAACCTGTCCAGCGTGCATAGCCCCAGCCTGATGTGCTGGCGTATTTTTGACTGTCTCTAAGCATTATTTCTGCATGTACAAACTCACCTGGTACAGTAGCGGCTTGCCATGTTTTAAGTGTGTCATTTTTCCAGACGAGTTTAGCGAGAATGGCCCCTTTGGGCCAATTAATGTTTGCGTTTTGACTACGGGCTGCTTTAATCGCAAGTGCATTGCCTAAAATCACACGTTGGGTATTATTATCCGTACGGTTTGAAGTGCCTATCACACGCCAATTAGTTAGATTTTTAGGGTACTCAATATCATTCGCACTTTTTTCCACATTTTGTGCTTGAGAGAGCAGAGGTAAGCAGAGGCAAAGGCTCATGCTGATATTCTTAATAAGCGATAAAGTTTTCATAGTTTTATATATTTCAGTCGTGAGAGTGTCATACTTTTTACCATTATAGTAGGGAAAAGGCTATCAAAAACTGTCTAAGCTTGTTCCCGTCACTTTAAATTTTATTGACGCGTAAAGTGGATAGTTTTATTGATTATAAATCTCTATAATTTTGGTGTTAGAAAGTATCATTCTTGATATAATATTCAATCAATATGAAGGCTCGCCTGAGCTTAGTATTCAGTCAATTTTTTAACCTTTAGGAGTTTTACCGTGTTTTCTTCGTTTAAGTCTTTTACTCTGATTTTTTCAGCCTTGCTGTTGTTAAATTCAATCCCTGCTTTTGCCCAAGCCCCACTCACCAGTAGCAATGCCAAAATATCTCCCGAAGTATTAGATATTATGATGGCTCCTTTAACCGTTGATGAATTAAAAGCAGAAGCGGATGGTTGGTTAGCCTTAATTAAAACGTCAGCACATAAAGTTGCCGAGGAAAAATTACGGGTTAAATCTTTAGAAGAGAAAGGGAATGCCGCTGCTAAAACAGCAGCAATGGAGAAATTAACCAAGTTACGTGCAACACGTACAAGTGAAATTGATCGACTTAATATTATCTTAGACCGTATTAACCAAAAAGTAGGTTTAGGTGAAGGCGGTGTAGAAAAAGAAGATGTGCTAAGTTACCGTCGCTATAGTGATGCGGTCGGCGGAATTAAGTTAGATACTTCTGATGCCTCTAGTTCACTTAATAGCCTAAAAGGCTGGATGCTTTCTAAAGATGGTGGCAAGCGTTGGCTAACCAATATTGTCACTTTCTTAGTGATTATCTTTGTTTTTTGGTTATTAGCAGGTTTCTTAAGTAATATGACGCGTAAAGCGTTACGCTTTTCGGCTAAGCAATCACAATTATTAACCAATTTTCTTGTTGGTATGGTGCACCGCATTGTGATGATTATTGGTATTATTTTAGGGCTTTCAGCATTAGAAGTAGATATAGCACCCTTATTAGCAGTGATTGGAGCCGCTGGTTTTGTAGTCGCTTTTGCACTACAAGGTACACTGAGTAATTTTGCTAGTGGTATTATGATTATGTTGTACCGTCCTTTTGATGTAGGCGATGCAGTCGATGTGGCTGGGGTTTCAGGTGTCGTGAGTTCACTTAATTTAGTGTCTACCACCATCACAACCTTCGATAATAAACGTATGATCGTGCCTAATAATGATATATGGGGCGGTACGATTACGAATGCTTCTGCGAGTAATGAACGACGTATAGACCTTACCTTTGGTATCGGCTATGGTGATGATATTGATCATGCTTTAAAAGTCTTAAATGATATTGTGACAGAGCATCCATTGGTTTTAAACAATCCAGCACCTACCATTAAACTACATGAATTAGCAGACTCTTCGGTCAACTTTATTTGCCGCCCGTGGGTTAAAACAGCGGATTACTGGGGTGTATATTGGGATATTATGCACAGTGTTAAAGTGCGTTTTGATGCAGAAGGTTTATCAATCCCTTATCCACAACAAGATTTGCATATTTATCAAGAGCCAGTCCCTATTGCAGTGGCTGCTCATGATGAAGAAACTGTCGAGCCTGTGCAAACGACTGAGCAAGATGATGCTCAAATGGGTTTGGAATAGCGTTAGAGATTGTGTAAGTATTTTAAGTAAGGAATCCAAAATAAGTTTTGGGCGTGTCTTGCTTCAGTTAATGAGCTGTAAGTAATTGCTTGTTTGATTCTATCAATTTTTTCAAGCAACAAAACTAGATCATAGTGACCCAAAACGCGTTTTGGACTCCAGTTTGATAATACTTTTACAGCCTCGTTAGCTGAGCCATAATATAGCGTAGAAACGTCATCTGACATTCTGGATCATCAGGCATGTCGGATGACGTTTTTGGCTACCACAAAAGACGGGACAAGCCGTTGTAGGGTATCGTACTGCGTACCCTATGCTGGCGGTACGCGGTGCGATACCCTACTATAGTGTCCCGTGTTAAATGTGTAGCCACGTTTTTTAATGCTGCGCAATAAAAAATCTTATCCGACCTACATTTCAATAGGCAGCATCGCTTCAATACGCGCTTGCATCGCATCATAATCAAAAGTACCCAGTGTTTGAAAAGCTATATCACCCTGTGGGTTAATCAAAAAGGTTGTAGGGATTAAACTGACCCCGCCAAATGCCTTAGCTAAATCACCTTTTAAATCCAATACAATAGGATACGGAATTTGGTATTGCTGACGGGTATTGACGACATAATTAGGACGGTCATAACTCATCGCAATGGCAATAATTTCTAAACCACGTGGCTGGTAGGCTTGGTATAAATGTTTGAAATCAGCAATTTCTTTAATGCAATTCGGGCAATTACTCGCCCAGAAAGTAATTAAAACGGCCTTGCCTTTTAAAGCTTTTAAATCCAGCGTTTCATTTTTGAGGGTCTTAAAGCTGACATCAGGCGTGGTGAGTGTCGGTTTTAATGGCAGGAGATAGCTCAGTAACAAAACAAGCGCAGGGGCTAATATAAGCAATAGAATTTTATTTTTGATCGGCTTGTTTTTGTAGGTCATCTTTTGTCACTTCTTCGTTGCGTTTAATTTGATAGGCATTGCATAAAGCTCTATATAAAGGATCTGGATTAATCAGTTTGGACGTTGCAGAGGCCAGGAAAGCAGCTGCCATAAGAGGAATGGAGAGATCATGGCTATGGGTCATTTCTAAGACCACCACAAATGAGGTCAGCGGCGATTGTAGCATACCTGAGAAATAGGCCGTAATAGTGAGTAAGATCATCACGGACGTGGGGGCAATCGGAAACCAAGCGGCTAAATTAGCGCCTAATCCTGCACCTGTGGCAATAGAAGGCACAAAAATTCCGCTAGGAATACCACTGAAAAATGTAGCGATAGTCGCAAACATTTTATACAATGGAAAAAAGGGATCAATCGATGCCTTATCTTGTAAAATATTTTTGGCCAGTTGATAACCTGTGCCAAAACTTTCCCCTTGAGAGAAATAGCCTAAGACAGCAATCACACAGCCACAGACAAACGCTGTAGGTACCATGCGGAATTTTTTCTTTTTAATATAGGCTTGACCTGTGACCACGATTTTACTGAAAATCGCGCCTAATAAACCGCCGACAATACCGCATAAGGGAATCGCCCACCAGCCCTCTCCCCAAGGCAAACTTAGCTCATTATCGGTAAAATAAATGGTGTGATTTAAAATAGAATAAGCAGTGATACCTGCAAAAATAATGGCCGTTAACACTAAGGTACTGACACGTTCTTCTAAAGTACGCCCCATTTCTTCAATAGCAAACATAATCCCGCCTAGTGGCGCGCTAAACATCGCAGCAAAGCCAGCGGCACTACCTGCCAGCAATAAACCTCTTTCCATATAATGAGCAGGGAACTTAAAAACTTTACCGAGTGAAGCCATTAAGGATGCGCCTACATGAGTGGCAGGGCCGCCAAAGCCCACCGACGCACCTGATAATAAACCCATAATCGGTAAAAAGGTTTTCCCTATCGCAATTCTAAAGGAGACCAAGCTAGAGCGCTCGACCATCGTATGCGGTAATTCAATGGCTATTTTAACTTGTGGAATACCACTGCCTTGGCTACCTGGGAAAAATCGTACTGTAATCCATGCAGTGAGTGCTAAACCAAACGGCGCAACCACAAAGTTAAACCAAGGGTATTGTAAAGAAAGCTCGCGGTAAAGCTCGGACACGTCCTCACTTAAGAGGGTCATGGTCGATATTAATAAGCCAATAATAATGGCACCTAGCCAAAAGACTAGACGTTGTTTCCATGAATTTAAAGAAAAAAAGGATTTGCTGTATTCGGACATTAGGGAGAAGTAAACAATTTAGCAGTTTTATGATTATAGCAAAACTGGTAAGCTGTAGCGTTTAATTAGCGTAAGTACTCAACAGTCAGAGGGCAGGTATTAAGTATGAAAAAGATTCTTATTTCCGATAAATTAGCCGATGCAGGGATTAATTTTTTAAATGAGCAAGAAGGTATACAGGTTCATATAGAAACAGGTATGACTCCTGAGCAGTTATGTGCAACGATTGCTGATTATGATGCTTTATTGATTCGCAGTGATACCAAAGTTACCGATGAGGTATTACAAGCCGCTAAAAATTTAAAATTAGTGGGACGTGCAGGAATCGGGGTGGATAATGTGGATATTCCAGCGGCCACAGAGCAGGGGGTGATCGTGATGAATACCCCTGATGCAAATGCCACTACAACCGCTGAATTAGCGTTAGCACATATGTTTTCCTTAAGTCGTAATTTACCGAAAGCAGATAAATCTATTCGTGAGGGTAAATGGGAGCGTTCGCAACTGGTCGGGGCAGAAATTTCTAATAAAACCCTTGCTATTCTAGGCTTTGGCACGATAGGACGGATTGTGGCAAAGCGAGCAGCAGGCTTAAATATGCGTGTGATTGCTTATGATCCTTTTGTAGCACCTGATATTTTTGCCGAGTGTGGCGCAGAAAGGGTTGATTTAGACGTGCTGGTGAAACAAGCGGACTATTTAACGCTACACTGTCCTTTACTGGAACAAACACGCGGTGTGATTGGAGCTGAACAGCTTGCAGCAATGAAAAACACAGCAATGATTATTAATTGCGCGCGCGGTGGCTTAATTGATGAAACGGCTTTATACCATGCTTTAAAAAATGGCGAAATTGCAGGTGCAGCACTGGATGTTTATGAAAATGAGCCACCTAAAGATTCACCCTTATTAGAGCTGGATAATATTGTATTTACGCCGCATTTAGGTGCATCAACTCGCGAAGCGCAAGTGGCTGTAAGTGTGGAAATTGCCCGTCAAGCAGTGACTTTTCTAAAAACAGGGGAAGCCGTGAATGCGTTGAATTTACCGCGTTTATCGGCTGATGACTTACGTAAATCTCAGCCTTATATGGAGATAGCGACTAGCTTGGGTAAAGTGCTTGCTGGATTAGCGACACAGCCCATTGAGCGGGTTAAAGTCTCTTTGCTAGGTAAAGCAGCAGATGCCGAAGCGCGTTCGGTTTCTACGGCAGCTTTAGTCGGCTTATTAGAAAGCCATGTGTCCACGCCTGTGAATAGCGTGAATGCGGAAAATATTGCCAAACGTCAAGGTATTAGCTTAACAGAATCTAAAACGGATAAGATTTCAGGTTATTTAGCGTTAGTGGAAGTCAAAATCTATTGTGGTGATGAAGAAATTAGCTTAGCAGGTACTTTATTAGGCGATAAACATCCGCGTATTGTTTATATCAACGGCTATGAAATAGAAGTGATTCCAGAAGGTGTTTTATTAGTGACCAAGCATATTGATAAGCCGGGTGTGATTGCGGCAATCAGTACCGTACTGGGGCATGCGAATATTAATATTTTGCGTATGCAAGTGGGGATTGCCGATGAGGAAGGGAATGCGATTGCAGTCATTAGTGTGTCGGAAAAAATTGAAGCAGCGTTATTACAAGAGCTTTGTGAATTAGCGGCTGTGGAATCGGCGATACAGATAGAGTTGTAGTTAAGTTTTTAAAAAAATGAGGAAAAGATGAGTTTCGATATTATTTGTTTTGATTGTGACAGTACCTTAAGTGAAATAGAAGGGATTGATGAATTAGCGGAGCGTGCAGGCTGTGGCGCAGAAATGGCGGCATTGACTAATGCGGCGATGAATGGCGAAGTGTCCTTAGAGTCTGTGTATGCACAGCGTTTAAATTTAATTAAACCTGACCGTGCAGCAATTGATTGGGCGGCAGATTTGTATATAGAAAAAATGGTGCAAGGGGTTGCAGAAGTGTTTCAGCAATTACATGCACAAGGGAAGCAGGTACATATTATTAGTGGTGGCTTAAAACAAGCGATTTTACCTTTAGCAGCAAAGCTAAATGTGCCCGCTGCTAATGTACATGCAGTGGATGTTTTATTCGCCAGTAATGGGGATTATTTAGAATTCAATGAACAATCTCCTTTAGCTAGAAATGGTGGAAAAGCAGAGGTATGTAAAGCATTGAACCCGAATAATTTAAAAATGGCGATTGTGGGAGATGGTAATACCGATATGGAAGCAAAAAAAGCAGGCGCTTATTGTGTGGGTTTTGGGGGTGTTGTTGCAAGAGAGATTGTACGCGAACAAGCGGATGTTTTTGTGGAAAATCCTGATTTGCAAGCGGTATTAGAGTACTTATTATAGCTCTGTGAAATAGGTGATTTTTTGTGTACTTTTCAATAAAATAATATTATGCAAGCAATAGAATTTACAGCAGAAATAAGCAAACAGCACGAAATCCATTTAAAATTACCTGATGATATTAATGCAAGCAGTGTAAAAGTCATTGTGATGTATGAAAATACTGCTCCTCCTTTTCAGGTAAAAAAGCGTGTGTTTGGACAGTACCGAGGAAAAATTAAAATTTCAGATTCTTTTGATGATGAATTAGGCGATGATTTTTGGCTAGGTAAAGAAGAGTGAATCTACTGTTGGATACGCATATTTTTCTATGGCTGAATGAACAGCCTGAAAAATTATCTGCTAATATTTTAAGTCATTGTGAAGACCGTAATAACCGCCTTTTTCTAAGTCATGTTTCGCCGTGGGAAATACAAATTAAACATCAGCTAGGAAAATTAATGCTGGATGAACCATTGCAAGCCATGATAGAAACGCAACAGCAGGATAATGACTTGCAATTATTGCCCATTAAATTAGTTCATATTTATGCCTTAGCTCATTTGCCACAGCATCACCGTGACCCTTTTGATCGTTTGCTTATTGCGCAAGCAAGCGTTGAAGAAATGAGCTTGGTTACAGTGGATGGGCGTATGATAGATTATCCTATCAAATTGGTGAGCTAAATGAGTCAAAATATATTTTTAAAGCGGTCAAATCCGTTAATATTACTGATCCTCGCACTGATGAGTTGTGCAATCCCCACCCAAAAAGGGGCTGATATTGTCGCAATTGTCTATGAACTGCCTGTAAAAGACAGTTGCCGATTTTTAGGGCAAGCGACGGCATCGGATGGTGGCATTGTGTCAGGTGAATTTATGAAAGACGAAAGAATCCTGAAAAACACTGCTAATATTTTGAAAAATAAAGCGTATGCAATGGGCGGTGATGTGGTTTATATACAGCAAGAATTTAATAAAAATAAAAACATAACAAGAGTGAAGACTAATCAAACGATGCAAGGTTATGTGTATCATTGCCAAGGCTATGATGCTGAATAGTGGGTCGCGTTAAGTTTGTACAACATAAGTAAAAAATATTTGTAAATTATGACAATAAAAGTAGCAATTAACGGTTTTGGCCGTATGGGACGTTTAGCCTTTCGTGCGGCTTGGGATTGGCCTGAATTTGAAATCGTACATATTAATGAAATATCAGGAGATGCTGCCGCCGCTGCGCATTTATTGAATTTTGACTCGGTGCATGGGCGTTGGTCGCATCGTGTCGATAGTGATGAAAAAAATCTAATCATTAACGGGCAGACTATTTCTTACTCGCAAAATAAAGCCATTGAAGCCACACCGTGGCAAGCACTAGGTGTTGATATAGTGGTTGAGTGTACGGGCAAGTTTAAAGCGAAAGAAGTGCTTGCCGCTTACTTAGAGCAGGGCGTTAAAAAAGTTGTGGTGTCTGCACCTGTTAAAGACGGCACTTTAAATATTGTCATGGGTGTGAATGATGATCTTTACCAGCCTGAGCTGCATGATATAGTCACAGCGGCCTCTTGTACCACTAACTGTATTGCCCCTGTAGTGAAAGTGATTCATGAGAATTTTGTGATTAAACACGGCTCTATGACGACTATTCACGATATCACCAATACCCAAAGTATTTTAGATGAATACCACCCTGATTTGCGTAGAGCCAGAGCCAGTGGCTTATCTTTAATTCCCACCACCACAGGTTCGGCAACCGCTATTACAGAAATTTTTCCAGAATTAAAAGGCAAATTAAATGGCATAGCAGTACGTGTACCTTTAGCAAATGCCTCTTTAACAGATTGTGTTTTTGAAGTAGAACAAAGCGTGACCGTCGAAGAAGTGAATACAGTTTTAAAAGCCGCCGCAGAAGGGGAGTTAAACGGTATTTTAGGCTATGAAACCCTGCCACTGGTATCAGCAGATTATACCAATGACACGCATTCCAGCACCATTGATGCACTCTCCACGATGGTCATTAATGGCACACAAGTGAAATTACTGGCTTGGTACGATAATGAAATAGGCTATGTACACAGAATGATGGAACTGACTAAAAAGCTCGCGATTATGCTGTAAATACACCCATGATGAACTCAGCAGTCCAGCAATATATTATCATTACGCTTAGTTATTGGGCTTTTACCCTGACCGATGGCGCACTCAGAATGTTGGTGATTTTATACTTTCATCAACTAGGCTATAGCCCCTTGGAAATTGCCAGTTTATTCCTATTGTATGAAATGTGTGGGGTAGTCACCAATTTATTAGGCGGCTGGGTTGCCGCACACTGGGGTTTAAATACCACCCTGCATGTGGGTTTAGCCTTACAAATTATTGCCCTAGCGATGTTAATGTTGCCCCCCTCTTATTTAACCGTGGTCTATGTGATGCTTGCCCAAGCTATTTCGGGGGTCGCAAAAGACTTAAATAAAATGAGTGCGAAAAGCAGTATTAAACTGTTAGTCCCTAAAGAAGCTCAGGGCAAGCTATATCAATGGGTGTCACTGCTCACAGGATCGAAAAACACTTTAAAAGGAGTTGGCTTTTTTCTAGGCTCTTTATTATTGGCTGTTTTTGGCTTTAGACTCGCAATTGCCATAATGGCAGCGGCTTTGCTCGGTGTATTAGTCTTAAGTTTTATATTATTAAAAAAAGATTTAGGCAAGGCAAGATTTAAGCCTAAATTTACCGATATTTTTTCCAAAAGCGCCGCTGTTAACCGACTTTCAGCCGCGCGTTTCTTTTTATTTGGCGCACGCGATGTTTGGTTTGTGATTGCCTTACCAGTGTTTCTACAAGAGCATTTAAACTGGAGCGCTACCGAAGTCGGTACGATGTTAGCCAGTTGGGTCATTGCTTATGGTATTGTTCAATCTTTTGCACCCGTGATAACTGGTATTCGTAGCGGCAAGGTTCCAGCTAGAAAAAGCGCGGTGAGTTGGGCTTTTTTATTAGCAATCATTCCTTTAGTGATGGCGGGTTTGATGCAACAAGGTTTACCGCTAGAAAAGGTTTTAATTATCGGGTTATTTAGCTTTGGTGCTTTTTTTGCCATTAACTCAGCCGTACATTCATATTTAATCGTTGCCTATGCCGACGAACAAGGCGTGTCATTGGACATAGGTTTTTACTATATGGCAAATGCCCTAGGGCGATTAGTCGGCACGATTTTATCAGGTTGGGTGTATCAATCGTTTGGCTTTATGGCATGCCTATTGATTTCAGCAGGGTTTATTTTATTAGCGAGTTTAATTTCGCTGAGTTTGCCGCAGAGTCATCAGGGGGCTTAAAAAGGGGTAAGCTAGTCACCTTTAATTTTTAGGCAAAAATCTCTATAAGTATCTATATCCCCATCCTTATTCAGCCAATGAAAAAGTGAGTTAATTATCTATATTCAAGCATACCCTACGAGGCATCTCCTTACACACATCTTTTTAATAACTAAAAATCAATTACTTACGGAAACCTCCCCAAAATGGAGAAGTCAGTAAAATAAGGGGCTGTAGGAAATTGTATAAAAAACATACAATTCTATAACTTATTGATTTTAGGTTATTATGATACTTGTGTGTAAGGAGATGGGTTGTAGGTTGTAAATTAGCTCTAATCTATGCTTACTATTCTTTAATAGCAAAGGTTTAAAATTACGTATAATATAAAAAAGTAGTCTGTTTTTAACGATGTTGTTTGCTTTTGATGCATTTTTTTGTATTCAGTTGTGATATTTTTATATAGGTTTTTTTAAGTATGATTTCTAATTTTAAAATTAAAAATTTCAGGCTATTTGATGAAGTTGAGCTACACAGCTTAAGTCAGGTAAATTTAAGGAATAATTATGCGCTATAGCTTCTTTTTAATTCTGTTTTGTTACACCCAGTCAACGATGGCTGCTTTTAAT
>WTCM01000168.1 GCA_013138595.1 Methyloprofundus sp.
AATGACCTAGGGAAAAACGGAACCCGTAGTACCTGTAACGGAGGCCAGCAGAGTTGAAGTAACGCAAAGCAGAACGGCAATTCCTGCCGTCGTTGCGCCATGAGCCGCCACGCAACACGCGGGAGACACCTTCATCACCCCCTTGCTTTGTACTGCGACTGACGGAGTATTCTACCGCTGCTGTCCCTAAATCATCGCGCCACTCATCTTGACACCACTCCCAAACATTGCCGTGCATTGCATATAAACCCCACTGATTTGCTGGTAAAGATTTCACGGCAATTGTTTTCTCTCTGAACTCGCCTTTTTCAGCATCAGCATAGGGGTAATTACCATCATAATTCACTTGCTCAGGCGTGATATTATCACCGAAAGAAAAAGGCGTAACCGTCCCCGCTCGACAAGCATATTCCCATTGCGCTTCACTAGGCAGTTGCGCTTGTAATTCAGGGTATTGTTGATTGAGTTGCTGTAAAAATGCTTGAATATCATCCCAACTGACAGTTTCCACAGGACTTTGAATATCGTCAGTAAACTCAGCAGGATTATCACCCATCACCATTTCCGATAGAGCTTGAGTACATGCCGTATCCGCTAACCAATAATCTTGACTTAAAGCGACAAGATGTTGTGTTTCTTTGCCGCCCCAAAATTCACGTTCTTTTTCATCTGTAGGCGATCCCATGGTAAATTCTCCAGCGGGTATCCAGCGAAACCGTTGCACAATAGTTTTAATCAGCAGCTCAAACCATAAGCCATATCGATCCTCTCCCCATGCACAAGCATAGTCAGGGGGGAATTGAGGGGGGAGATCGAGGTAGTTGGGGTGATTCATGTTTTATCCTTATTTTTTTGCGTAGGTTGGATAAGATTTTTAGCTAGCCATTTAACACGGGACATTATCGTAGGGTATCGCACTCTGTGATACTGTGCTGTTTTATAGTTCCCACGGTCTCCGTGGGAATTCATACTGAAATGCTCCAGCGTTTCGTGACGCAGAGCGTCACTGGCTGCATTCCCACGCCTGAGCGTGAGGAACGATAAAATCAATGCAACCCCGTAGGGTGCATTCCATGCACCTTAGATCCGCCATGATTTCCCTGCTAGCAATAACCTTGGAATATACACAGGAACGCTATGCGTTCCACGACGCAGAGCGTCGAGCTAGGCATTCCCACGCGGAGCATGGGAACGAGAGCTAACCCCGCTCCCAGCCTGATCATGCCCCTGCACTGCTCCGCGACGTGCTGGGTCATGCTCAAGCTGCTCACTAGCTGAACTGTTTTCTGCACTCCGCGATACTGTGCTGGGCGGTAGCTGGTGACCTAGGGAAAAACGGAACCCGAAGTCCCTGCGACGGAAGTCAGCTGAGAAGTCGAAACGCACAGCAGAACGGCAATCCCTGCCGCTACCGATCCAAGAGCCGCCACGCAACACGCGGGAGACACCTTCATCACTCTCTGACTTTACACTAAAATTAACAGGATCTGATACAGGCTCTGTTCCTAGATTTTCATTCCATTCATCTAAACACCACTCCCAAACATTACCGTGCATTTCATACAAACCCCACTGGTTTGCTGCAAAAGATTTCACCACAACGGTTTTTTCTCTGACCTCACCTTTTTCAGCTCCAGCATAAGGCTCAGTTCCATCATAATTCACTTGCTCAGGCGTAATATTTTCACCCCAAGAAAAAGGTGTAACCGTCCCAGCACGACAAGCATACTCCCATTGTGCTTCACTAGGCAATTGCGCCTGTAAACCTGTATATTTTTCATTTAACTTTTGTAAAAAATTCTGAACATCTAGCCAGCTCACCGTTTCCACAGGGTTTTGGGAGTCTCCCGTAAATTCAGCAGGATTATCCCCCATCACGGCATCCCATAAAGCTTGCGTACATGCTGTATCAGCAAGCCAATAGCCTTGATTTAAGGTCACTTGATGATAGTCTTCATCCTCATATCGCCCAGCCTCATTACTAGGCGATCCCATCATAAACGTCCCTGCTTCGATATAACGAAACCGCTGGGTGATGCCAAATAAATCAAGTTCGGCATATAAACCATAGCGATCACGCCCCATTTCTAGCGATGCTAGCCTTTGTTGGGTCTGTAAGTGTAGCGTTTCTTCATCACTTTTAATCGTCAACGGCTGTTCAGTGGGTAGCTCAATCGCTAGGCTATCATCCAGTGTTAAGCTGCCTAATAGGCTTTGATTACTTAATAGCTGCACTTGTTCACGGCGTAGCTTAATCAATGCTAAGGGGCTATAAGCATAGCTGGGTAAATTAAACGGCTGATAAACTTGTAAGCGTATACGATTGCCTTGTTGATACAGTACCGCTTGCTGGAGGCTATTTGGGCTTTTGGGCAGCACTTGCGGGTCTATCCATTGGCGATCAAAATCGGGTTGGTCTTTGTAGACTCGATCAGTAATACGTTGTAAGCAAGCGGAATCTTTGACTATTTGCTTGGGCAAGCGTTGATATAAACGCCGAAACCACGCTTGTGTTTGCGGCACACTATCTAAATCCTCATCATTCTGAAAGGTTTGTTCCAATGCTGCAAAATATTCATAAGCTTGCGCTGTATCTTCTTGAATACAAGGCAGTTGCTGAGTGTGTTCCGTTAAACTAATCATTTCTTCATACCAAATTTTTTCCGATAGCGGGGCGCGCCATTCACGTAGGGTATTCAGTGCGGTGGTTTTCTCTGCCTCGCTTAAGCCCTCAAACGCTTGCAGATAAGTTTGCCGTGTATTGATCGCCCATGATGCTGCGACACTATGCGGCTCTTGAATTGCTTCGTGTTGCCATAATCGCGCTTCTACTGCGGCGGCTATCTGCCATTGTTCTCCGTGTACTTGCATTGCTAAACGCATGGCACGTAATAAGGAGGGTTCAATACGAATCGCAGGTGCCAGGACGGTTAATAATTGCTGGACTTGTGCTTTGCCTTGCTCGACTGTTAGCGGAAGTGCAAGCGCGGCATGTTCCCAACTCAAGAGTTGAAACAAAACTTTAAAGCGTGGGTCTAGCCCTTGTATGGCACAGGGCAATAACACGAATACTTGGCATTGCTGACGCTGTAATTCACGCCCCAGTGTTAGCCATTGATTTATTGCGCGCTGTGGATAAGCCTTTAAACTGCCTAAGTCACTTAAAATAACCACGCGACTGCCCTCAGTGACTTGCCAGTCGGCTAAGCCTTGCTCGGTTATTTGCTGGGGACGGGGAGCCCCTTCTATCAATACCGAGAGGCTACAACGCGCTTGTACATAATGCTCCAGCATCACCACACTCGCATGATGATGGTCTTGCCAATAGCAAGTTAAATGACGACTACGGTCGTCAATAATATGTAAATGGATTTGTTCACTTTTGAGCTTGCGTCGGGGAATCTGTTGTAAGTGTTGCGCTTTGCTTAAAGTCCTGACGATTTTTGCAACATCAACTTTATGGCTTTGCTGGGGTTGAAAAAGATAGCGTTGTAATTTTTCTAGTAAGGCTTTTTTATCGAGTAGCGGTTGATGTTGAGGGCTAGTTTTAGGGCGATTTTGCCAGTCGCTAGGCGGGGTGGTTGTGAGTGTTTGTGTCTCGGGGTTCTGTTGTTTTGTTTCTCGACTGTGGAGTAACCAAAAAACTGTTTTGGGCCTGTCTGTGGGGTTAAGAGCTTCTGGTTCAGCTTGGGGAAGTTTTTCTCTAGGCTCGCGTGGCTGATCTTTTGCTATTGTATTGTCTACAATTGGCTGTTCAGGGATTTTCTCTAAACCTAGCTGTTGGGCAATATAATCCGCAGCGTCTGGCTGTTTTTGGCTAATGACTTGTAATAGATCAATGCGGCTGAGTTGGGCTTGTTTTGTTAACAATTTAATTCGGGACATAGAAATATAAGAAAAATAAGTTTCATG
>WTCM01000028.1 GCA_013138595.1 Methyloprofundus sp.
GATGGCGTAATCAAAAAGCAAAAAACACCTGGTCGTTCAAAAATGGAAGACTGTCGTGTGCTTAGCTTAGAAGATGGAAAAATGACGTTAAAATGTACCTTTGTTTTCTTGTTCTTGAAAAGATAAGTTACTTTAGCTAACAACTAAGTCTTTGGTATAGGGTGTATTGACGATAGAGACTGTGAAAGTATTTTAAGTAAGGAGTCCAAAACAAGTTTTGGGCATGTTTTGATTGAGTTAATTTTCTATCAGTAGTTGATTATTTTATTTCATAGCATTTTTCAAGCGACTAAACTAGGTAAAAATCCGCCCAAAACGCGTTTTGGACTCCAGTTTGATAATACTTTCACAGTCTCAACAGGAAACGCACCAAGCATCAAAAGATGCGTTTCGTCCCTCAACACATCCTATGTTTCTCGCCTCAACTTAATTGCCGTGAGGCAATACACCTATTTTTATCTCGCCCCTTTTAATCCCAAGAATTCTCACTCAGAAATTCGGATAAAGGGCGCGCTTCTGCCCAGTTTTCTAACTCCAGCATCGGCTTGGAATAAAATTCCTCTACATGCCCTAAGCACAAAATGGCAATCGGCTGACTGCCCTTCGGCATGTTTAATAACACGGCTAATTTTTCGGGGTCAAATAACGATACCCAGCCCATTCCTAAGCCTTCTGCACGTGCTGCTAACCATATATTTTGTATCGCACAAGCTGCTGAAGCAATATCCATTTCGGGCAAAGTACGCCGCCCAAAAATATGCTGCTCACGCTTATCAGGCAATGCAACCACTATTAATTCGGCACATTCTAAAATACCCTCAACTTTCAGCTTCATAAAGTCATCTTGGCGTTCACCCAATGCTTGTGCCGTCAACTGCCGTTCAGCTTCAACTTGCTGATGAATCGTATGCCGTAAAGCCACATCACTGATACGAATAAATCGCCATGGCTGCATTAAACCGACACTGCCCGCTTGATGCCCTGCGCGTAATAATTTAGCCAGCGTTTCTGGCGCAATTTCGCGCTCAATAAAATGTCGCATATCCCTGCGTTCAGCAATCGCACGATAAACACCGATTATTTCTGATTCTGTAAATTTATGCTTATCCATTGCTTAAGACCCAACTAATTAAGACCACAGTTTCTACAATTTCCACGCTAGCGCCATATACATCACCTGTCACGCCGTGTATACGCTGCAAGGCTAAATAACGAATTAAAGCAATCACGCTTAATACGGCAATTAAGCTATAAACATTGCTCAGCCATACAAACAGCACTAGTGAAAGACAGACAATAAGCCTAGCTAACGGTTTAGATAAATTCTGCTGCATCGCACTGCCTAAGCCATTTTCTCTCACATAAGGTGTGCTTAACATTAAGATCAAAATACTTAAACGCGCGATAAAAGGAGCACTTAATAAAGCGAGCAATGCTGTGTGTTGTAATAAAGCTTGAATCGCTGCCCACTTTAAAAGCAGTACCAGTATTAATATAATCACCGCAATAGGACCTGCAGCGGGATCTTTCATAATTGCCAAGGTACGTTGCTTATCGCCTAAACCACCTGCCCAAGCATCACTACAGTCAGCTAAACCATCTAAATGCAAGCCCCCTGTTAATAAGACCCAAACACTTAAAATAATCGCTGCACTCAGCCCAGTAGGCTGTTCACTCAAACATAACTGATTAAGTAAAACTAATAGAATTCCAATAATTAAGCCGACCAATGGATAAAATAGCACTGACTGTGCAATGCGTTGATCAGAAATTTTGATGTTGATATTTAAAGGCAGCCGCGTTAAAAACTGTAAGGCTAAGGCAAAGGAAGCGAGCATAATGCGGGGGAATATGGAGGGTGCGAAAGAGTTACGGCAATTAAACTAAGGTAATAGACTCATAAAAATGATGGGTTTCGCAAAAAGACGCTCTACCCATCCTACGCAAGTCATAACACTTGGGTAGGGTCATTGTTACGAATTCCCTGATTGATATTTACTTTAAAGGTCGCCCTTGCTTATCGACACTTAAGGCACCTGAATACAGTAAAAATCCATCAACCATAGGCCATAGTAGCCCAAACCCTATCGTCACGATGGTAAAGATCGTTTGAAAGATAGCGACTTTAGTGTACCCCAAATACCAACGCTGCCCACCAAAAGCACCTGTTAATGGAAATAGGGCTAATGCTATCGCTATTTTACGCGACTTAACAGGCTCTTCATGCTCAAGGTAACTGCCGATCAATGTGACCATCGTAGCAATGCCTTCTTCCCCTTCAAATAAGACTTCAGCATCAATAATAGGTGCGACAGGCTCACTCCATTCTTTAATATGAAATTCGAAGAATTGCTCCTCACTTTTTATAACGCCTGTTTGAGTGTCCTCAGTGTAACTTTCAATTGTACCAATCATGATATAAACCCTTTAAAAAATATGGGGCAATTTTACTACACTTCGTAGCAGGAGGGTTATGGTTTTTAATCCGCTCGTTTTGTTAAGTGTCTAGCGGCTCTAGGAAGCATTCAGTTTTTACTCTTGCGCATGCTAAAGTAAATACACTGCTACAATCTCTTCCGCACTCACTGGCTTGCCAAAATAGTACCCTTGACAACGCGTACAACCATAGCTTTTCAATAGCTCAAACTGCTCTAGAGTTTCTACACCTTCCGCAATAGAATTTAAACCTAAAGCACTGCCTAAGCTTATAATCGCTTGCACAATCGCCGCACCATCTTGACTCACCGTCACCTGACTGACTAAAGAACGGTCTATTTTTAAAGTATCAATATTAAATGCTTTTAAGCCTGAAAGTGAAGACGAGTCCGTTCCAAAATCATCAATGGCAAGTTTAAATCCGTAAGCACTTAACTCATGTAATACCGTAATACACTCTGGGTATTGCGCCAAACCACTTTCCGTCACTTCAAACTCTATACGCTTTGTCGCTATTGAGGCATTTAAACAAATCTCTTTTGCTCTTTGCGCAAAGTTTGCATTAAAAAGTTGGTGGATAGAAATATTCACTGAAATATACTCTAAATCAACTATTCCCCCCTCCTCCCATTGCTTAAACTGCAAGCAAGCTTGCTCTAAAACCCACTCCCCTATTGCTTCAATAAGCCCCATTTCTTCCGCAAGAGAAATCAACTCTAAAATAGGGACATCCCCTAGCGTCTGAGAATGCCAGCGTAATAACGTCTCTACACCAATCGCTTCTCTCGTTTGTACGTCAATTAAAGGTTGATAAAGCAAGGATAACTCATCCGATTCCGCTTTAAGCACATCTCTTAAACGCATAGAAATTTGACTACGTCGATTAACACGGTCCATCATGTCCTGAGAAAAAAACCGAAAGGTATTACGCCCCGCTGCTTTTGCCTCATACATCGCCATATCAGCTTGCTGTATTAAAGCCTGTCTATTATCAGCATGATCTGGAAAAACAACCACACCAATACTGCCACCACTATGTATCACCTGTCCTTGGTATTCATAAGGTTCCCGTAACTGCTGTAAAATCTGCATACTAATTCTTTGTATAACAGATTTTACTTGTTCTATCCCACCTTCCATCCCTGCCACAATAACGACGAATTCATCGCCTCCCAAACGCGCCAAAGTATCGCTAGCCCTTAAGCAAGAAAAAGTACGCTCAGCGACTTCCTTTAATAAACTATCCCCTGCATCATGCCCCAGAGTATCATTAACTTCTTTAAACCTATCTAAATCAATAAAAAGTAAAGCTAATTTACTATTATCTTGCTGCGCCTCATCAATGGCATGATCTAAACGTTCATAAAATAAACTGCGATTAGGCAAGCCAGTCAAGTGATCATAATAAGCTAATTGATTAATATACTCTTCGGCTTTTTTCCTTTGTGAAATATCATCAAAAGAGGCAATATAATTTTTAATACTCCCTTGGCTATCGCGCACCACTGAAATACGGGTCCACTGTGGGTACATCTCTCCATTTTTACGCTTATTCCAAATTTCTCCTTCCCAGCTATCTTCCTCAATTAAGCCTTGCCACATAGCTTTATAAAATTCTCCATCATGCTTGCCAGATTTTAGAATCGCTAATGTATTACCTAATGCCTCTTCTTCCGTATAACCCGTCACTTTACTAAAACCTGGATTAACATTGAGAATTTTCTGCTCAGCATCGGTAATAATTAAACAGGTTAAATTGTGCTCAAAAACAGTTTGGGCTAGTTGATTATTTTCTAAGGCTTTTTTATGCCCTATTAGCTCAGCAATCGTGACTGCAAAGCTATCTAAAATACGTACTTCATTCTCATTAATAATCTGCCCAGGTGTTAAATACAAACATAATACGCCATGCAAAATATCTTCATACACAAGTGGCATATTGTAATGCCCATGATCTTTCATACCGTCAAAGTGTACTGTATGCGCATCATCTAAGTGGTTGTGATACTGTATGCTCTGTGTTGCAGCAGCCACACCACATAAACATTCACCATGTTTCACCTTGGCACAACGCTGACTAATTTGTGGGGCTAAATTATACTCTGCAACCATCGTTAGACTATTAGCGCCCATATCATTTAAAAAAATGGCACCTTGCGGTAGCGTTCTCAACCAAGGCACTTCTTGAATAATACGCAAGGCCTTATTTAAAAACTCGCCCATTGATAATTGGTGTAAAGGCAAGGACAATAAATGATTAGTCGCTTCTTGGGCTTCAAAATTTCTCTCTATCAGTGCTTTATTATCTAATAAATCTAAACTATTCACTCTCACGCGCCACGCAATAGGAAAGACAAATAACAGCAGTAAACACACATCCAGAAAAGCCACGATTAATTTTGAGCTACCTTCGGGCACTAATACAGGTAAAACCAGCATAACCGTTAATTCAGCGATACCGATAATCAGAAAAATTTTATGGAGAATAAACTTTCCGCCACTTAATGAAGAAAATAATAACAATAACATCACTAAACAGCTCAGACTGACAACCGCATACACTAAGTCGTCCTCGCCCATAGTGCTACTGTCAGTCAGAGCAAAAGAGACACTGTGTGCCGAAAAATTAGCCGCCTCCATCCCTGTATAATGCATTGCACTGACTGCAACACCGAAGACAAGCCCTGCACTGTAAAAGACCCAGCGTTGTTTTTTAGTATTACGTTCCCAAATATTGACAACATACAAGCCAATATAAGCAGCGATAAAAGCAATGAAAACAGATAAAAATACCCACGGCATTTCATAGCGAATAGCGGGCTGCATACGCATAGAGGCCATGCCCGTATAATGCATCACACTAATTGCCACAGTCAATAACACTGATGCGCTTAATTGATAAGCGAGTGTTTTATTTTTAACGCTAATTAAGGCCATAGCGGCAATAGAGCCGATAACAGAAAATAGATAGGAAGCAAAGGTCAAGCTAGGAGAATACGCAAGAGGCATAGGCAGTTGTACCGCTAGCATACCCACAAAGTGCATAGACCAAGTCCCTGTGGCAAATACAAGCCCTGCTGAAATAACCCGCAGTTGCTTAATACGCATAGAAGTCGTGCTAACTCCATCGAGAATAAACAAGGAGATACAAGCACTAAAGATAGCAATTGCAATAGAAATAATCACAAAAGAAAGCTGATAATCTACTTGCATAAAGGGCAACTCCGTTAATGCTTTTTTAGCTCAAAGCAAGCTTCACTAAAAAGCTATTATTAAAGCCATACTAAAATAGTAAGCTATTATTCTAACCTTTATCAAGAAAATTAAAAGCAGGCTAGCCTATATTTAATACATTTAACACGATAAAATTAAAAAACGTGTCGCTTACAAATCAGCCTAAAAGATGCGTTTCGTGCCTCAACACATCCTATATTCTTCCTTAACTTAATTGCCGTGACGCTTGACTGGGTAAGGGCTCAGGAATGACAATCATTTGCTAGTCAATAACGAGAAGTTACAAGTTTCGCTCCTAACTCTTCGCTACAGTATAATGCCTTATCCTATTTACACTATATAAATTCTCACTATGACTGACATCGGGCGCTTTAATACCTTAACGATTAAATCTTATAACGGCTTGCAACTTTATCTTGACGATGGGAGTGAGGGCGAAATTCTACTCACCGATAAGCAAGCGCCTAAAGACGCTAAAGCCGGCGACTCTCTGCTGGTTTTTATTTATACTGGCTCAAAAGGTGAATTACTCGCAACACGCAAAAAACCTTTAGTGCAAATGGAAGGGATTGCTTGGCTAAAAGTGGTTTCTATTGGGGCTGCAGGTGCGTTCCTAGACTGGGGGCTTGGCAAGGACTTACTGGTTCCTTTTTCCGAGCAGGACTATGAATTAGAAGAAAACCGCCATTGCTTAGTCAAAGTTTACCTCGATGATCAAAACCGACTTGCGGCAACGACTTACCTAAATCACTACCTGACTGATGAAGCGCGTTACTTACGTGAAGGTGACGAAGTCGCTTTAATTATTGCGGGTAAAACAGACTTAGGTTACAAAGCCGTTGTCAATGAAAGCTTTTGGGGGATTTTATATCATAATGAAGTGTTTCAAACCTTACGTGAAGGCCAGAAACTACAAGGCTATATTAAAAAAATTCGTGATGATAGTAAAATTGACTTAAGTTTAAATAAATCAGGCTACACACATGTGGTCCCTGTCACAGAACAAATCATTCAACGTCTTGAGGATAACGAAGGTTTTTTAGAGCTATCCGATAAAAGTTCACCCGAAGCGATTAATGCCGCTTTTGGCGTGAGTAAAAAAGTCTTTAAACATGCGATTGGTACATTGTATAAGGAACGTCGCATTAGCTTGACTAAAACCAGCATCACGCTTAATAAATAATATTTTCAACAACCAACCAAAGGAAAAAACCATGCAATTTTCAACGACTCCCGACATACCCGCAAAACGCATTACTGAAAACCTAGGCATTGTCGCAGGCAATGTGGTGCAATCAAAACATATTGGTCGCGACCTTATGGCTGGCTTAAAAGGTCTTGTCGGCGGGGAAATCGCTGGCTACACTGAAATGCTTGCTGACGCACGAGATGTGGCTATCGCTCGTATGGTTGATGAAGCTAAAAAACGTAATGCCGATGCCATTATTAATGTACGTTTTACCACCAGTAATATTATGGCGAATGCTTCAGAAATATTAGCGTACGGTACAGCTGTCAAATTAGCAGAAGACTAAAAATGAGTTATAACGTTCACAAAAAATCATTTTATACGGCAGTCACCACCCCTATAAAAACCTTATTTAAAAAAAGGCATAAAGTTAAGCCCTTGTTATTTATTAATGTTTTCGAGTCGAAACTATTATTCAGATAAAATCATTTTTTTTGATAGACAGAGCACATTTTGATGATGTAAAATTTGCATCACTTGAGGGAATTAAGTATCTAATAACAAGGAGATAGAGGTAAGCAATAAACTTTACAAATAAAAATAATAAAATAAGTTTATAAAAGGAATGGTACGCATTTAATAATAAAAATAATAAAGTTACAATCCTAGAAGCCCGCTTTATGCGGGTTTTTTATTGCCTTTTTTATAGACAACTAGAAACGGGGTGAATACCCCGCCTCGCTCAAAACTACTTTTTTCTAGGCTTTAGCCCCAAGATCTCACATTCCCCGTATCAATATGTACAAAGTTTGAACTGGGGTAATAACCTACGCCTCCACGCTCTAAACTAATCGCAGCGGCTCTAATATCATCAGCACTCACACCCTCAATACGAATATCAATTGCTTTACCTTGCATATGCAAGCTTTTAGTCGCGACACCCTTGGATTTTTTATGTAGTGCTGCATTGGTTTTAGCTGAGCGATACCCTGAAATAATCTGTAAAGGTTTATCTGCTACCGCTAATACATTTTTTAAATCGAATAATAAATCGATTAATTTAGGATCCATCACACACACATCGCCCGTTCTATGGTCGCGTAATAAATAATTAATATCTTGCAAAGCCTTTGGAATATAGTGCCCTTGCTCAAAATAGCTTAAGGAAATTTTCTCCTCGGTATGCAAGTTATGTAATTTTAAATCTTTAAATGCTAGCTGAGGCTGACTAAAAGCATGACTAGTTTGGGGCAGTACGATGGCTGCTGATACGCCTAATGCACAACGCAAAAACTCACGTCGCGTGTTTTCTTTTGACACGATATTCTCTCTTTATATTTTCTAATAGGTGGAACTTAAGAGCGAGAATTTAATAATCCCTACTCCTTAATAATTATTTATTATAACCAGTTTCATTAGCATCATACACAATTTTATACAGCTTAAAATTGGTGCCGCCAACTCCTGAGCCTGTAAAAGTAAGACTGCCTTGAGCCTTGTATAGTTCTTCTAAACGCGAGGTATCAGAGCCGAAGTAATACGGGATAAATGCCTTGCCCGTTGTATAGTTATGTCTATCAGTAGGTTCACCAATCGTGTCATGTACTTGCTGCAGTGACATACCAATTTTCAACTTAGAAAAAGGGCTACCAGCAGGGATATTGCCTACAATTTGTTGTTCTGCTTGAGACTGTGCTTCAGCGGCTGCTGACTTTGTACCTGAGTTTGAAGCACAAGCACTAAGCGTCGCGATTAGACTTACTAATAAAAGCTTCTGATAATTTTTTTTATTCACACTATTGTCCTATTATATCTTATTAAAATTTATGTAAAACTTGGCTACCAACTTAAGACGGGACAAGCCGTTGTAGGGTATCGCACTGCATACCCTATGCTAGCAAAAGGTACGCAGTGCGATACCCTACTATAGTGTCCCGTGTTAAATGTGTGTGACCTAAAGCTTTTATAGAAAGCCCTTAATCCTCATCCTCTGAAAGCTCTATCATGACTTCCATATGATTACGCCTACGGTTATCTCCCTCACCCTTAAGTTCAGCATCACTATCTCGCTGATAATACTCACGCACTTCAATATACTTGCTCTTAAATTTTTTCTTATTTAAGCGCTTTATCACTGTTTTTGCCAGACCATTAGGCACAATCGTGACTAGCCCATGCACTTCTGCAATATTTGTCGAAGGATCCTTAACATGCAAGAACCTGATATTTTCAATTACCCCTTTTTTACCAAAAAACAATTTTCTCTTCATTGCAGGCTCTATAAAAGCCACAATGTCACTGTACTTTGTTTGTAAAGGAATATTTTTTAAAAAAAGAACCATAATTTAACCATTTAAGCTATCTCTTGCTATAAACAATAGCAAGAGAATTAATAAGAACTAAGTTTTTAGCTAAAACTCTTAAAAAACTATTAGCCTAAAACCCATCTTTTAAATATGTCCGCTTTCTAGTACAGGTAAAACCCAGTAACGCATCCCAGACCCTGAAAAGCAACGCTTTAACTGGTCTATTAGAACACTTAACTGATCTTCTGGCACATACATTTGAAAACGTATTTGTTTTTTCCGCCCTGCCACTTGCTCTGCTAAAGACAAGCCTTCATGCTCGCTAGTATGCGCATTCACGGCGACACTACTAAAACCATCAGCAGACTCTATTGATAGCAGACAGTCTACCACAGCTTCTTCTAAAATGGGTGGCACATTTATTGTGACTAAATACTCTTGTCCACTCATACTTGCTCCTTACCTGCTTCACCAAAGTTTTTATATAAAATAGGTAATAAAATTAAGGTTAAAAAAGTCGATGAGACTAAGCCACCAATCACTACAATCGCCAAAGGCCGCTGAATTTCTGAGCCTGGTCCTGTCGCATAAAGCATAGGTAATAAACCAAAAGCCGTCAAGCTAGCGGTCATCAATACAGGGCGTAAGCGCCGCTCAGTTCCGACAATAATCACTTCTGCCATCGACATACCTGTGGCGCGTAGCTGATTAAAATAACTTAATAACACCACACTATTCGGTACAGCGACACCTAATAAGGCAATAAAGCCAATAGAGGCGGGAACCGATAAATATTCACCTGATAACCATAAGGCAAATACGCCACCGATCATCGCCAGTGGAATATTGGAAAACACTAACACTGCCTGACGCACCGAACCAAAAGTGGTAAATAATAATAAGAAAATTAATAATAATGACACAGGTACTACTAATGCTAAGCGAGCTGCGGCACGTTGTTGGTTTTCAAATTCCCCTCCCCATTGCACTAAATAGCCTGCCGGTAAT
>WTCM01000125.1 GCA_013138595.1 Methyloprofundus sp.
GATTCATCTGCACTTTTTAGCGTTGCACGAACCATCATGCAGTGCGGATAAATCCACACCTACAATTGATACGCTCACTGCCCCACCTTAAATTGGTAGCCGCTTTATCTAAATGGGAACCGTAATATATCCTTAGCGGCAAGGAGTGATCATTTGCACCACCCCTTGCATGATATACATACAATATGTAAGTCTTACCTGACTATAATGGTCTCCACTCTCATGGTGTTGTTATCGATATCGTTATCATTCTCGATAGGGGATACTGTTGCCTGCCATATATAGGATTTTTTATTCCTAGAGTTCCAAGTAAAATCAAATACTGCAGTCTCTCCACTCTCCAGACCTTCTGCAAAAGTAAATAAATAGCTGAAGCCACCTCCCTGAATAGTTTTAACAATAACTTCTCCAGAAACTGTTAGGGGACCCGCATTTTTAATGGTCACACGAGCGGGTATGTTATTCGTTTTGGGTGGTACAAAATAGATACCATCCACAATAACAGGAGCATCAATATCCATTTCCAATGATTCGATCAACAGGTCATAGTTATCAGCTGATGGAGGAAGTGGTGGTGTTTCGCCTCCAGCAGGCGGTGTTGGTATTGCCGCAGATGGATCACTCTCATCTGATACGCTTAGCATCGCATGTGTACCCGTGTTAACCAGCTCATCACCTCCATAGTTTGCATTTTCTGCTTCATTCCAAACAGTCCAGATGATATTACCAGCCGGTGAAGGTCGCAATTGAGATTCAAATCTATTGTTTATTTCAATAAATGGAACAACAATAGGCGCTTCAAAAGTGACACCTTTATCTCTAGTACGCGTGTAGTAGACATCAAACTCTTCAGAATCTCCTATGTGTCCATAGACATTTGATTCTGTTCCCCAAGCGACGATCAAGGTATTTTTATCCTGACAGTTTTCAGGATATACAGAGCTTGCAGGGTTAAGTATATTACAGCCCATACCACTACCTGGAGTTTTCACCAAACGTGGTTCTTTGACATGCGTTTTTACATCGCTAATGTTAGAGAGATTTACTGCGTCAGTCCAAGTACCTCCAAGTGCTGCGTTATAACGTCTCATCCAAAAGTTATAGTTATCCAAATCTATCACGGTTGCAACCGCCCAGTCTTTTGTATAGGAATAACCAATGTAGAAGTCATCTCCGATAATGGCTGCACGATGTGCTTTGGAATCTTCATAAGGATTGAATGATGATGTATCTGCTAGATCATTTAGAGGAAATATAGAGGCTTCCTCCGAATTTACTGGAGTCCACGGAATAGTATTGCTACTAATGTTACTTGCGGGTACATTGTTAAGCTCTCTGGCGACTAAATAGTTTGATTCTCTACAGGCGCTATCCACAGCAGGCTCCATATCTTCTGGTCTAAGCCCCGTCGATCCTGCAGCTGCCGTTTTATTGCCAACGCGAACCATAATATCTGCAGGTCCACCTTCAGTGGGCATGCCTTGTCTCCAAAAAACGCCCATTCTTAAGCCATTAGTCGATGGAAAAGACTGGCCTACAAAGCGCACCCGACGGCTGTTTTCAAGTGGATCACTGATAATACAACCCGGTTCTCCATTTTCATGCAAACCGTTAGAAGCAGGAGGTGCATTGAAAGCAAACTGATGATAACGAACAAACTTGCCCGAATCAAGCCTGTCTGCTCCTTTACTCTCTTCATAAGCAATCACCGCTGTTGGAATAGGGCTTCCGCCGACAAGCATCAGATTGGGTCTTGATGCACCGGTATTACCACGTTCCAGCATTTGTATTTCATTCTCAGGGTCATCAGGATGATAAATAGGGCTGGTGTTACCACCCGCACCATCAATCGTATAGTTATCAGAGATTCTGACTGGCGCGGCTAGAGGGGATCCCATAAGATCTTCCGTATAGGTATACCAAACATCCGTACCATGAGTCACAGTTGCTCCCGAGGCTCCTTCGCCCGGTCCTGAGCCACTGCCAAGTTGCAATCCATGCGGATCTTCTTGCCAAGAAAAAGTCCATTTCCCTTTGCCATCAATACTGAGACCTTTATTAAAGTCTGATTTGGCATCTCTACTTCCGTCAGTGATTTGTTGCGTATTCCAAATTGGATCATGATATGTTCCCGCCTCATCAGTATAGCCTGCTACATTATTGGTATATGAGGTATAAAGACAGGAAAAGGGTACGCTAAGACCTTCACGTGCGGAATAGCTGATTATTCTTTGTTTGTCGCCTGGACAATACTTGCCTACCCAAGTGACTACCGCAAAGTTACCAGCAACGAAGATATTGGGTTTTTCAGAGTCCCCGAAAAAGGGTCTTGCAATCGTCTCTCCGTTGAAAACGTTGCTTTCATCCCACTTTGTTAAAATGCTCGCTACGTGAGCTGTATTAGAGATATTGAGCGGTGTACTCCAGTCGCCTGCTGCACTACACTGGCTAATATTATTGGCGGGGTGACACACTCGGACAAAAATATCTCGTGAGAGTCGCACGCCGTCGGCCTTGGTATCATAGACAATTTGAGACCCAACGGTTGCATCACCATAGGCAGAGACAAGCCAGCCATTGCCCATACGGACAAGCTTAGTTTTGTTTGCCAAATTGTTCTCAGATAGTGTGTCAGGGGTACTAAAATCTACGATGCTTGCGACTGCAACCATTGTAACTAGTACGATGCCAATAACACTTAGGCTCTTAGTACTTTTTTTATATGTAGAAAATAACATGATATTTCTCCTAGGTTATTAACTTTATATACAAAAAAAATGGGGGTAAGTTTGGTTTGTTTAGCTAATAATGTGCAAACCAACCAAATAACCTCTATTGACCTATCCATAGGTCACTTTCGGTAGTTCGGCTATCCATTAGGGATCCGTAACTTTCTGTCCCTACTTTCCAGTAGGTTTAGTTTTTCGTTGTTTTTCCGTCCATCTGTATTTACTTATACAATTATTTACTAATATTTTCAACTGAGTATTTAACTCAAGATTATAAAAAATAAACGGCTATTAACTAAGTACACATGCCGCACGAACTCAAAAAATAGGGTCAAAAAACGTGGGCAGAATTTTAAATTATGTCGACTGTTTCTCATTTTTAAGCGCCCAACAGGCAGGTAAGAAGCAATATATGTTAATGCGTGATGAGAATATCGAAACGATTAAACAAGCAACTGAGATGTCGTTGCTAGGGATATTTCCTTATCAGCCGAGTGGCAGGGAAAAGTTTTATACTTTGCTAAGTTTGAAATAAAAGATACCACCCCTACAAGGCATAGGGATCTACACATCTTTTTGCGAGCAAAAATATCCTGTAGGGTGGGTAGAACGGACGACATGTCTTTTTAGGCGCGCAGTGAAACCCATCATTTCCGGCATGTAATGATGGGTTTCTCTTGGAGCTCTCACAAGTCGCAAAAAGGTGCTCTATCCATCCTATTTGCTACTTTTAAAAGGGTACTGGTTTGAATTAGCTGTGATTTAGGTGCGATGTTAGGGGCTGGTTTTTTCTTGGGGGGGGGGGCAGCTCAACTGATATTGACACTGTCATCCATTCATCGTATAACTACTCAACGACTATTCTCTCTCATCTGGGCAATTACGCTCATATAAAATACTGAGGCAATTATGGCGAGTTATCCAAAGAAAGATTTAGGTATCTTTATGACCAAGGTCAATAAGGCCAATACCCATTTCACGCTAAAAAGGAGCTCATTAAAGTCCCTTATGGCTATTCTGGGCGCTCAGGCAGGAACAGCAGAGCAAGTAGCGGCAGCACTCAGAGCAATTGTTATGGCTAAGCAACAAAAGTATTGGGAAGCATTGCTTTACCTAAGAGAAACTTATCCACAGCTGCCAATCATTCAGCTTCAAGGAGGTAGTAATCTTAAAAAACTGAACGCGGCAAAATTCAGACGTAATCAGAATCTGCCCACACACTGGAATGAAGATTTTTCTGGTAGAGAAGGCGCTAACAAGTTAGCTAAAAAAAAGGGGTTTGGTAATGATGCGCCGTTTCTCTATGAGAAAGAGATCGCATCCGAGTCAAATGCTTTTATAGGCAAGTCACTAGAACATTATATTTATGAAAACAAAACAACGGTGGTTGGCGTACTGATCCACATGGGCAGCCATGTACCAGCAATGGATGAATTAGTCGAGGGCATCTCCCATACAGCGCATCTCAACTCCGTACTAGGCGCTCTAGCTAAAGCTAATGCTCCTCTTTGCGTTCTCCTACAAAATACTCAAATCGTATGCGGAGAACTTCTCACTGCCGTTACAGCATGTAATCCCACTACAATAATCGAAAAGAAAGGTCATATGGGTGGGCAGCAGCAAGAATTTCAAGAGCATGTTAAGGATAAAACCGTTATTATGATGGGGTTTGATGGGGATGTTTGTGTGGCCGCAAACAGCTTCGGTTCAAACGAGATTTTGCACGCAGAGGGTGATAGAAAGGGGCGATTAGTCGTACCTATCATTAATTTGGCCGATATAGTCACGTCTCGTGCAGTCCTTGTAACAAGCGGCACGCTCAACAAAGTGGAAAAGTGGGGGGTATTGCGTTATACCTAAGGATTAATCCTCTGCTGCTGAAAATCAGGGAAAAGAAGCGCAGCGAAGTGATTATTTAATTAGAGGGGGCAGAGTAAGGTTACAAATCATATTAAATCTTACTCTGGCCTCAGTTTTACATTGCTTATTTAGAGGTAAAAGAGACCTCTTTTATTTTTTGCAATGCAGCAATATATTCTGCAGATTTATGATTTTTAAGCCCATCAAAGCCGACTATTCCAAGGTCTTCATGAATGCCTTTTAGGATATCTAGAATTTTATGCCACCAACTTCGTGTAAGCTGTAAGCCGCCATCACTATCTATATAACATAATTGACCTACATGCCTGTATTTGAGTAAGAAACCGAGCGGGGGCAACATAGGTACTGCGTCGCTATTATTGACAATGCGGAAACATTTTGTGGCTAAGATAGCATCAAAACCTGCGGCAAATGTAGAGTTACCTACACGAGGTTGACCTATGGTATAAATACCTTTTATGGATGAAGCATTGCTAACATTATCTTGCAGTACATAGTTTGCTGCTGCCAGTGTTGCTAAAGCAGCACCCAAGCTATGTCCACAAAACCAAATGGATTGATTATTATCTTGGCATTGCTCAATATATGACTTCATACTGACATCTGCATTATCCCAGACTTCCTTTAGACCACGCTTGAAGCCTCGGTGAACTTGACCGGCTGGACCATCTTCTAGCCTAAAGGCAGCATCTCTAAGAAAATCAGCTAGCTCTTGAGTACCTCGAAAGGCAACAATAATCATTTCTTCATTACTTGCAATAAAGGCTTCAGTACTTGTTTTTTTGTCTAAATTTTTGTTAGTAAAAAAATGAAAATTCTTAAAGCCTAGCTGATTTTGCATCACTTGTTGAATGGTCGATTCAGGTTCGTATGCTAGTCGTGCGCAATCGGCAAAAAATAAAGCATTTTGATCATTATAATGATCGGTATTTAGGTCTAATTTTGTTATATCGCCTTCGAACTTATAAGTCATATTATTCCCCTATTAATATTACATTTATAGATCAAGCTATTGTGTTATAAACACTTTATATTAAGGTTAATGGTTCTTTGATAGGCATCAGCTAAAGTATTAGCAATAAAGTGTTATCTGCATTGTAAGTACTTTAGCGACAGAATTGGAAGCATTTTAATAAAATAATATTGCACGTATTGCTAATTAAAGTATAAGCCTATAAGCATTGACCGACTAAATGGCGTTGCTTAATTGGTTTTAAAGGGTTAAAAAAATTGCATTGAGCTTAGGCTAGTAAATTACGAGCTAACGCTCATTTGATATCATGTAGCCCACTTCCTGAAATGCAGGGTTGTACTGGAGAATTGATGCAAGTGCCGATGGTGAGGCTTTGTCATCTGAAATACCGAAGACCTGATTCGCTGAGATACCACATTGTTCAGCTACAAACTGATAGACATAGACCACGAATTGGGAACAGAACATACGACTCTGTTTGCCCGCTAGCACGTTATCCAATAATTCATCCATATCTTGTGGAGTCTTTGCTTTACCTGATCTACCGAAACGAGTCATGATTGTACCTAGAAGGTTATATTTGATGCTGCCATGTTGGTGCTGAATGTCGAACAGCATCTTTGCACAAGTACCTGCGCCCTTAGCCATAAAAGAATTTATGGGACGGTACATGATGTAGGCAACCTGTTTATTTTGAACGCGTATATCATTGGCACTGATGCCCGAGCCCTGAGCCTCGATGATATAGTTTGAGTCGAACATGAGCCCTGCATGAACAACCTTTGAATTGACCTGTCCCATTTGTCCCAGTGAGATTACTCTGCTGAAGATCGAGCCATCATAAATCTTCAGCATTACATCGCCTGCTTGGATATTATTGCATTTTAATTGGTTCATTATGTCTACTCTCCATTCTAAATGATAAGGGGGTATAAACTAAAAGAGCTCATACTGGGGTGATAAACCTAAAAAAGCTGAGCTTTCATGCTAACATCAAAAATACCTATATTCAATCAAAAAACATTACTTTTCTCAAGATATGAGGAGAGGTAGGATATTGGCATTTTGAATATAAAATGGAATGCCTGGTTCCATTATTTTTCTGGAATTAGCGGTTGATCCCGGTATGGCTAAAGAGCCTGTTCGGTGTTTTAGTCGCTTTACCGATGGCCTAAATTAAATGGCTGACTGCTTATAATCGTTTGCTGAATGTTCAATCATTAAGTTCAATGCATCCATAGGTAAAATACCCGAAAAAGGAAGCTGAGATAATTGAAAAATTGAATTTTTAAATTGACGAATTTGATGTGATAAAATTTGTTTTGCAAGATAGGACAAGGTTAAGCTCTTCAATCAGCTTGGTTTTATGTGGTAATTTAACGATAGCTGATTATAAAGCAAGTTTTAACTGTTATAAGTTACTTTATCTATTTGAAATAGATGGATAATAAACTCTTAAGTAAGTGGTATTAGTTTATGAGCCCATTGGTTAATCTTATTTAAGAGAGCAATATCCATGTGGTTAAATGACAACAAAATAAACGCAACTGAGCTAGGTACTTATCGAGAATCTTTATTGCGCGCTACCCCAAATCATATTGTCATTGATCACTTATTTAATGAAGAAAAGCTTAAGCAAGTAGTGAGCCTTTTGCATCAAGAACATCGTTGGCAAACACAAAAACACACTTATTCGGCTTTATACGTCGATAAGGAACAGTGGCAAACCACTCATATTGAAGAGCGCTTTGTACAGCGTGAAATATGGCAAAACCAAGCTGGTTGCGCTAACAGCAGTATCGCGCAAGATTTATTGGGCTTTTTGCGTAGTAAAGAGTTTATGGCGGTGTTATCGCGCATTTTTAATGTCACAATCACTGATATGAATGTCGCTAGCCCAGAGATTAATACTAACTTTTTTCGTCTGGGCGCTAAAGACTTTGTCAAACAACATGCTGACGATTCTCCCGGAAGAGAAATTTGCATGCTCCTGTATTTAAATAAAGACTGGAACCTCAATTCTGGTGGTGAGCTAGTCTTTATAGGTAAGGATGATAAGCCAGTCAGTATCGCACCGTTATATAACCGTTGTGTTTTGTTTGATCCTTCATCCATAGGTTCTGAGCATTGGGTGAAAATGCTAAATTCTCAAGAGTTAATTGGCTATCGATACAATGTGGTTAGTTGGTATTGGTCAGAGTGATTTCCTTTTTAAAAGGTAGCTAATTTTGCTTTTTTATTGAGTTTGGATCTAATACTCGCTACGAATCAATGAAATTAAATATAGATCAATAGCTTGAGTCTGTTTTGCTTTAACAAAGGTATAATCGAAAATCGAGGATAGATATTATATTTTTCAGAGTTTAGGTGTTTATTTTGCATTTTTGAAAAATGCAAGACTTGCCCCTTTAATTCCTAATAAAAAAGCGAGTAGACAATATGAAAATTAACTTCACACACTGGAAAGATGGCGTGTTTTATATAGGCTTTATCAATCAATACCCAGATTATGAAACTCAAGGTGAAAGCCTAGAAGAGCTTAAAGAAAACTTAATCGACCTATGGCAAGATCTAGAAGCCGATAAAGTTCCTTATAGTCGAAAAATAGATACTTTGATGGTTGCCTGATGAAAAGGCGAGATTTAATAAAGAAACTTGAGTCACTTGGTTGTCATTTATCAAGGCATGGTGGCAAGCACGACTGGTATACCAACGAACAAACAAAAATATCCCAAGCAGATCCTAGGCACAGAGAGATCAACAAACAGTTAGCAAAATCTATTATTAAAAAAATGAGCTTTAATACTAATGGACTTGGCCCATCTGATCTTGCTTTAATACGAGAGCTTCAGCCAGAGATTATTGCAACTTTGAGAAAAGCTTCTCTACGAGTAGGTCAAGCCCAAAATGCTAAAGACCCTTGGGGAGTTAGAGGTATAAGTCAAAAATGGTTTGGTGATTCAAGTGACCCTTGGATGAATGAATTATCAACTAAACTTAATAAGTTAGCTTCTTTAATTAACCTAAAACCAATTAATATTTCCTTTGCGAAAGTTAGCGCTCGTTGTTCCGATGAGTTTGCTGCGGCTAATATGCCAAACAGTGGCTGGAATGATTTCAGCAAAAGATACTGCTGATAATTGGGGATATTTTGTTGAGGAGTTTAAATAGAAATCAACTCGTAAGACTAGGTGTGATTAAAAGCGTGAGGTTTTCAAAAATTTGTTTTTTTTATCTTAAAAAATCGGTAACTACTCAGCGTATTTGATGGATTGAATAAAGTCACAAAGCAAACTCAGGCAACGTTCCCTCAAATAGAAGGCTCATTGCTTGAGTCGCATTCAAGCCTTGCAATTTGCATTTTATTATACTGGAAATCATTGCTTCAACTAGTTTGAAAACTAAAGGAGTCAGCTTGAAAGAACAAAATTAAAAAGAAAAGTACAGTTTTTATTTGATATTTCTAAACTCAGTAATAGTCAAATCCAATATTTTTAATAACTGCTTTTCGACTCCAAGTGAAATATCTTTTGATCCATGATTTGGAACTGGAAACGTATTTTTTCCATCAGAAAAAATAACATGCGAGCCTTTTTGACGGACAATCTGATACCCCCATCTTGAGTAGCCTTCTTTCAAATTCCCTATACTTGAACGGCATATTTTGCTTGCATAGAATCCAACTCGTTTCTAATTAATCGCTCATTATTGACTTGTTCAAGATGAAAATCCATAATCATTTCAACAACATTTTTCAGCTCTGCAATAGCTTCCGCTTCTGAATAGGCAAAAGCAAATAAATGTGGGTGTCCAGTAATCTTAGCTAAATAACCCTCACCATCTTTTTCAATCGTTGCTTTCATAATGACCTCACAGCAATTTATAACGATTTTAATTTTATCATTGTATCTATTTTATAACTCAATATTTTGGCGTGATTCACCTTAACCTTCTCTGCTGCGTTGGCTACAAACTTAAAACAGGACACGTACTCATTGGCACTCTTCGTAGCGACGGCTTTAGCCACACAGTGCAGATAAATCTGCACCTACTGATGCCCCGTATTAAGTTTTTAAACCAACAATTACCCCGTATTACGCATCCCCGCTGCAATCGCATTGATACTATCTAATAAAGGGCTAAGCCAAACCTCTCTTTCTGCTTCGGTTTTAGTTTCATCCTTATATTTCTTTAAGATAGAAATTTGTATATTATTCAAGGGCATTAAATAAGGTTCTCTTCTATTTAATGACAGTGCAATTTGTGGCGTATCAGCCATTAAGGACTGGTTACCACTAATCTCAAGATTACATGCAACGGTTTTTGTATGCTCCTCAGCAATCATGTCATATATTTTTTTAGCTAACGCTTTATCGGTGCTGATAGAGCTGTAACCTTGACCAATTTTTAAATCGGTCTTAAATAAAGCCATTTGAATATTGCTGACTAAGCCTCTAAAAAACGGCCATT
>WTCM01000104.1 GCA_013138595.1 Methyloprofundus sp.
TGATTCGCTGCTTGTCGCCAGTGATGTTCTGATTCTTGCAGGCTTATACCTACTTTACTTGCCGAGGGTGTTTTGGGAAAAGGTAAGTTAGCTTGTGCGAGTACAACACTAGAAAAGCTTAAACCTACTGCTATGCTAATAACATTGTAGACTATTAATTTTTTCATTTTTCTCTCTTTAGAATTAGCTGAATATGATACAAAAATTAATTTTTTTGAAAACACTGTAATTTATATAAAAAAACCAAGCTATGCTTATCTTTGTAAGCCAATCATTGAATTTAGAAAGGATTATTTATACTCGATGTTCCAGTTTTTTATTATTGCTTTTCTGAAATATAAAAGCATAGGATGTGCTGAGGCACGAAGCGCATCAGGCGCGTGAAAGATGCGCTTCGTGCCTCAGCACATCCTATATCGAACATTAATTTTTCAAAGTACCCTGTATTTTTCGCTAGCCCTTTAAGTCATAATGGCTTTACAAAATCAAGTTAAAAAAACTGGAACACCGAGTTATAGGCTACTCAAGCCTTTTAAATGCTTCATAAAGGTTTTAGGGCCTTGAAAACCAATCACTCTAGCACTGGTTTTTTCTTGTTGATTTAGGCCAAAAAACAAAATAGCAGGCGGACCAATTAAATGAAAGTGTTTTAACAAAGCCTTATCATCGTCATTGTTTTTCGTAATATCCGCCTGTAAAACAACAAACTTTTCTAAGAACTGTTTTACATCAGGATTATTTAAAGTGTAATGCTCCATTTCCTTACAGCTAATACACCAGTCCGCATAAAAATCTAACATCACCCACTGCCCATTATGACTAGCCGTTTGAATTTCTGCTTGTAATTCAGCGAGTGAAGTGACTTTTTTAAAGGCTAGTGCTTGTTCTTCTGCTGTCCCCGCAGCACCGCCCATAGAAAGCCCTTTTAAAGGCTGTAAAGGATTAATATTACCTGCACTCAAGCCAATTAAAATTAATAAGCCGTAAGCGAATAAAATCACCCCAAAGCCTTTCCATAATTTATGCCAGCCGCTATCGACTTCGGGTAAGGGATCGAGTACACGCAAATAAATCGCTGGAATAATACACAGCATTGCCCAAAATAACATGCTTAATTCTGGCGCAATCACGCGTTCTAGCATCCAAACGGCAACGGCGAGCATAATCACGCCAAAGATAGATTTACTAGCATTCAGCCAATTTCCTGCTTTCGGTAATAAACTGCCTGCAGACGCGCCAATAATCAATAAAGGCACGCCCATACCAAAGCCCATCATAAACAGCGCTGAACCGCCTAAAATCATATCGCCTGTTTGGCCAATATACATCAGTGCAGCGGCTAAGGGTGCGGCAACACAAGGCCCGACAATTAGCGAGGAAAAGATACCCATTAAGGCCGCGCCAATAAAAGAGCCATCGCGATGTTGGTCACTGGCATTATGTAGCCGAGACTGGATGACTTGCGGTAAGGCTAAATCATAAAAACCAAACATCGACATGGCCAGCGCAATAAAAATCCCACTGAATAAATAGATAATCCAAGGCGCTTGAAAAGTGGCTTGTAGGTTGCTGCCAAACTGTGCGGCAAGAATACCAAACACGGTGTAAGTCAGTGCAGACGCTAAGACAAAACTTAAAGAAAGTAAAAAAGCTTTGCGGTTGGTAATATCTTTCCCCTGTCCAACAATAATCCCCGATAAGATCGGAACCATAGGAAATACACAAGGTGTAAAGGCAAGTAATAAGCCAAAGCCTAAAAAGCTCAGTAAAGTTAAGCCAAAGGAGTCCTGCTGTAAGGACTGAATAATAAGGTCTTGTTCAGACGCATTGCTGTTTTTTTTTTCGGGCGCAGCGGTAGCGACTAAGTCATTTTTAGCCACGCTTGCCGTGCTGATTGCTGGCAATAAAAGATGCACCGTTTTTTCCATCGGCGGATAGCAAACCCCGCGCTCAGCACAGCCTTGAAATTTGGCTTTAAGCACCAGATTATGCTCTGCAATATTACTGCGACTTAGCGGCACATTAAAGCTCAGGCTATCATGGAAAATCTCCACATCACCAAAGGCTTCATCATATTTTGAGATGCCATTAGGGACCGTATAATTAAGTAATGTTGTCCCTTGCGCATCAATCAACTGTAAATCAATTTTTTCACGGTATAAATAATAGGCATCCGCAATTTTCCAATTTACACGGATATTTTCGCCGTCATCAACTTGTGCAAAAAACTGAAAGGCTTGATCGGCGGTAAGTAATTCTTGTTGAAATAAGCCCAGCCCTTTAAAGCTATTACTGAGTTTTTGTAGTGGGTTAAAGCTTTTTTGAACCACTGGCGGTTCAGTCAGCGCAGCTAAGCGGATTTTTAACTTCGTTTTTTGTGGCGGATAACAAAGCCCAGAATCTGAACAACCTTGATGTTTAACAATCAAGCTAAACGTCACCGCACTACTAGGACGTTTAAGCGTTAATAGGCTATTCACCTTATGGCGTAAAATCATCATATCGCCAAACAGCTTATCGTTCTTTAATTCACCTGCTGGTAAATCCGCTTGCTCAATACGAATCGAGTCAGTTCTGGAAACAAAAGAAATTTTCTTACGATATACGTAATAATTGTCCGCAATATCCCAAGAGATAATCACATGACCGTCAGCCGTGGGCTGTGCAGAGACCTTAAAAGCTTCTGCGGGGGGCAATAGCGTACTAGGGTCAACAGCAAACGCGGTATGACTCAAAAAGCCAATAAAAAGAGCAAAAATTATTTTAATAGGGTACATAAAGAAATCCAATGTCAATAGTCAGGTAGTTCCTTTCTATAAATATAGGAAGAATGTTAACACAGAATACTATGCGCAATGTAGGTGTGGATTTATCCACTGCTTATTTAACTCAGGACACGATAGTAGGGTATCGCACCGCGTACCGCTTTCCAGCATAAGGTATGCGGTGCATACCCTACAGACTGCTTATTTCGCCTCAACAGATGCTATTTATTTCATCCCAGTTTCTTAACGAGTGACTGCTTATTTGCTTTTTTCAAAAAAGTCCTTATTGTATAGAACATAGATTTAAACCAGCCGACGATAAAGAGTCCTATTATGAGCCCAATACAACTTGTTTTTTTAGCTTTTTTAACCATCCCTTTTATAGAGATTTATTTACTATTACAGATCGGCGGCATCGTCGGTGTTTTCCCTACCATACTCTTAGTAGTATCAACCGCCATTGTCGGTGCGGGTTTATTAAGACAGCAAGGCTTAGCCACTTGGCAGCGTTTGCAAGATAATTTACAAAAAGGCGAATTGCCTGCTTATGAAATGGTCGAAGGGCCTATTTTATTAGTCGGTGGAATCTTACTATTAACCCCTGGATTTTTTACCGATGTGATTGGCTTTGCTTGCTTAATTCCACCTGCACGCAGAAAGATTGCACTATATATTATAGAGAAACGTTTAACACCTGCAGGCGCAGCGCCACAAGGACCTCAAGCGAAAGAGAAGATCAATGTGATTGATGGTGAATTTAAGCGCGAAGAATAGTTTAGAGAGTACAAATACCAACTTAACACGGGGCACTCTGTAGGGTATCGCACCGCGTACCCTTCACCAGCATAAGCGTGACAAGCGTAAGTCAGCCTTTCACACGAGTTCAACAATATTTTAAAACAGGAGTCCAAAACACGTTTTGGGCAACTTAACAACAGCCAAAACATGTTTTGGACTCCTCTAAGTTAAGCTTTTTTATAGGATGTGCTAACGATAGGAAGCGCATCAAGTGTCTAAAAGATGCGCTTCGTGCCCTCAGCACATCCTATATTTTTCTCTTAACTTAATGGCTGTGAGGCTAGCGTGGACACAAGCTTTATCGGGAATCCACGTTAAATATAGATTCCTGCTAAAAGACAACAGGAATGACGAGATTGTGCTTGAATATATTGGTATTACTACATCTGCACGCTATAGTCCTTAGACTGGGTATAACAAACATTTTGCCCGCAATTAGAGATCACAACAGTATAAACACCCTCTGTTAACTCCAAGCTAAAAGATTGATCATTTACAGCGATTAATTGTTTGTTCATATCATACACAGCAATAAAAAAAGCCATATTAGAAAACTGACTACTGCCTGTAAAACGAGTATGCCCCTTTAACTTGACTTCATAGCTATCACTATCCCCATCATTAAACAAAGTCCCCTGTATCAACTGATCACTTTGTTGATCGGCTGACTCTAAAGGCTCCGTAATATCAATAATGTTTTTATAATCAATATAAACATCATACTCAATACGCCCTACTTCCCCTGATTGGTAAAGAATATTATCAATCGTTACGTTATACCAAGTGTCATACTCCCAGTTGCCGACTGTCCAGCTTAAAGTATTAGGCACACCCGACGCTTTAGTATCGGTATACAAGTCAGCAATATCTAGTAATTGCCCCGTGTCTTTTTGCTGTACCGTTAATATGCTATTAGCAAAGTAAGCGTGCTGATTTCCCCAGAGTGAGGTTTTATCTTCAATCAGCGTAAAATTCCACGGAGTTATTTTATTATGCGACTTATCACTAAAAAAAACATAGGGATAACGTAAATAAGGAAAAGCGACAAAATCAGGAATTTTACGGCTATCTAAGCTAGGGCTAGTAGAAAAATCAAACACCTTAGCCGCCGATGCACCATATACCTGCCCATAACTACTAAACGGTAAAAAAGGGTTTAAGAAAGCGCGTCTATGCCCTGCCCCTGCAATATTGGAAACATTAGAGGAATCATCAATCAAACCGATAATATCATCAGCAGGATCGCCATTCGAGCTTGCTAAATGCAAGTTGCTACTGCTACTACCATCGTAACCGACCTGACTATAGCAATTAGCACTATTGGCGGGCGTATGCGATAAAAAATTATTCGCTTTTTGGATTAATGAAGCTTGTTGCACTTCTTCATCCGCGTCATCACTCTGAGTTAATAAGGCAAGATTGTGTAGTTGACGAGTGGCATTAAGCGTATCCAGTGAGCGCAGTTTTGCTGCAGTATTTAACTTGCCTGCGCTACAGTTACTAATGTCAGGTAGCTGAGCATACAGAAAGTCATCGCTAACAAATGATTTTTGCGCAATTTCTTTACTGGTCTTTTGCCAGAAATCTCGATACTGCTCGCCACGATCTTGAATAAATAAAAAGCCGACATTAGAATAGTCACTGCTTTCACGTTTAGCATCATAAGCTTGTATCGCCACATAAAAAGCCGCATCCCGCCATAAATCTATTGAGAAACTTGTTTGTTTTCCCATATCGACACTATCTATGCTATCAGCCCCCAGAAAAGGGAAAGGCGCATAAAATAATGTATAACCTGCCGCCTTATCCACACTAGCCCATTGCAATGAAACAGTCAGCCCTTCGGTATTGGTGTTCAGTTGAGGGGCTGAGGGTTGGGCATAGATATTAAAAGTCGTTAATAATAAACTGCTCAATAGGATTACTTTAAACATATTGGCTGTCCCTATATTTGAATATAAGACTTTAATATAACCGATTGGTATGGGGTTTGGAAATAGCTAAAGGCGTTAAAGAGCACTATATTTTAAAGCCTTAGTGTGGGTTAACGCTTTTATATCTACGCTAAAAAGGCATTAAGTCGTTGCAAAAATATTTTTTAATTTTGTGAGCTAATTAAGTAGGTATTGGTGCTAGGACAGTCGTTATGCTGTCGTTATGCTGTCGTTCGTAAAAAGTGCATGGTAGTATAGGTGGTTTTTCGTTTAAATTAATATTACTTTAATGCAACTTACACCCATCAAAATAATCGATTTATTTGCAGGACCAGGTGGGCTAGGTGAAGGGTTTTCTTCATTTAATATAGATGACACTTTTCCTTTTCGCATCTCTTTATCAGTAGAAATGGAATATAGTGCGTGGAAAACACTTAGGTTACGTTCTTTTGTCAGACAGTTTACTCAAAATAATCAAAGTATTCCTGATGAATATTTTGATTATCTTGCTGGTAAATTAGGCAAAGACCCCGAAGAAATACTGTTTAAAAAATTTGAGAAGCAAGCTAATATAGCAAGAGAAGAAGCCTTACAATTAACTTTAGGTGATGAGACCGATAATAAGATCATTTTTGAACAAATAAAAAATAAATTAGCGGGTGATAAAAACTGGGTGCTAATAGGCGGCCCACCTTGTCAGGCTTTTTCTTTA
>WTCM01000036.1 GCA_013138595.1 Methyloprofundus sp.
GACAGCAACTCATTCAGATTGCTAGCGAAATTCCGCTTATTGAAGTCTGTTATTATGCAGAAATCAGTGAGCAATGGCGTTTTAGTAGTCAAGAAAAACGACAATTAAAAAGCTTATTAAGTAAAAGGGCGGTTTTAAGGCATGATAAGGCCTTAGACCTTTCTGAATGGGAAGATAGCTCAGGCAAGCAAGTGCTAAAGTATTTGCGCAATGAGATGAGTGCGCAAGCTTTTGGTGGGTTTTGAGTCAAAACGGCATTACAGCTAAAAGAAACAGACTTTATTTTTTCCTGATGCTTTAGCTTGATAAAGGGCTTTATCAGCACGTTCAAAAATAAAGTTAGGCGTAGAGCCTTGTTGAGGAAAGCATGTAAAAACACCCACACGAATAGTCATAAATTCCTCCACATTAGAAGCCACATGAGGGATTTTTAATGGCTCTATTTTTTGCCTACACCTTTCAGCCAGTAATTCAGTGTTAGACAGCCTTCTTACTTAATTTTTGGCACTGATCCGCACTGAGCCATTTTTCACACCAGACATTTAAAGCGGTGGCACTACCTTTCATTAATTCAAATTCGCGTTTTGCCTCGGCAGGTTGTGCCGTAGGCCACCAGCTATGCGTTGCAAATTGCTGTTGAATATGTTCACAAGCGGCGGATAAGTGTTGCTCTTGTAAATCAATTTTTTTAGAATTCATAAAATTCTCCAGTATTTAATTATTTCTATAGAGGATGGGGCTGCGATATGAAAAATAGCCCAAAACGCGTTTGGACTCCCTATTTACAGCCCTTATTTATGCCTTAACCAAAGGTATTACACGCTTTTAATGTCCCTTCTGTTAAGCCTTTTTTAAACCAATGTACCCGCTGCTCAGAGCTACCGTGTGTAAATGATTCAGGTGAGGCATAACCTCTCGCTTGTTTTTGTAAGCGATCATCGCCAATTTGACTGGCCGCATTAAGCGCTTCTTCTACATCCCCTTGCTCTAAAATATGCTTTGCTTTTTCGGTATGATTTGCCCAAAGCCCTGCAAAGCAATCGGCTTGTAATTCCAATCTTACTGAAAGTTGGTTTGCCTCTGCTTTACTTGCTCTTTGTTGCAGTTGTGACACTTTAGTAGAAATACCTAATAAGTTTTGTACATGGTGACCGACCTCATGCGCAATCACATAAGCTTGAGCAAAATCACCTGGTGCATTATGCTGTGTTTTGAGCTGCTTGAAAAAACCTAAATCAATATAAACTTGGTGATCGCCTGGGCAATAAAACGGTCCCATAGACGCTTCTGCATGGCCGCAAGCAGAGCGTACAGTATTGGTAAATAAAACTAATTTAGGTTCTTGGTAACGCCGCCCTTCTTTCTGAAAGATAGTATTCCAAGTATCTTCGGTATCGGCTAAAACCACCCCTGTAAAGTTTGCTAACTGTTGCTGTTCAGGGCTGGGTTGATAGGGAGCTTGCTGAGTCGTGGTAGTGCCTATTCCCGTTGCACCCAATAGCCCAAGGACAATTTTAGGATCTATGCCAAAATACATAGAGGCTAGGGTGATAATAATGGCCGCAATTCCACCGATTTTCTTTTTACCTCCCCCTCTGCTACCTGTTCCACGTCTATCTTCTATATTGCTACTGACTCTTCGGTTACGCCATTTCATATTTTTATATCTCTAGGTTATAGGGGGAGAATGTATCGCTATGAATTTTACCTTAACTTTTGCTCTAAAGTGCAACAGTTTATTCTCTAGGATTTTTGCTAGAGCAGTATATAATCTAGGCTTATTGACTATTTTGCCGCCTAGGAATCCCATGTTTATCTTACACAGCTCCAATAAAACGGAAAATTTGCTAGAGCATCTTAAGCATATTATCGGTAATGCCCCTTTAAATTCTCCTTTTGACAAAGAAGTCTTTTTAATTCAAAGCCAAGGAATGGAGCGCTGGCTTGCTCAGCAACTTGCTTCTAAATTTCAAGTGTTTGCTAATTTTGACTTTTTATTTCCTGGCGGTTTTTTTACCCAAATGGCGAGAAAAATTAATCAGCAACTCAACACAGATATTTTTGCTCGTGAGTTAATGGTTTGGCGTTTTGAATTATTATTACGTGATTTAGACGAGCCTGTTTTTCTGCCTTTAAAACTTTACCTACGCGGCGAAAATAGCGAGTTAAAACGTTTTCAACTTGCCACACATTTAGCACAAGTTTTTGATCAATATCAAATGATGCGCCCCACAGTATTGAATGAATGGCAGCAAGGAAAGCTACATTATGGCAATGACAGCGAAAAGTGGCAGCAAGCCTTATGGCACAAGCTAATCGCACAAACGGGCGATCAACACCGTGGCGCGTTGTGGTTAAAAACCATTGCCCAATTTAATGCCACGGAAGAAGGGGGCTTGAGCGACTATTTACCCCAGCGTATTTCTATCTTCGGTTTAAATACCATGCCGCCCTTATTTATGGAATTTCTCCAAGGGCTAGCGAGGCATACCGAAGTACATTTTTATTTATTAAACCCTGCACAAGCCTTTTGGGCAGATATTGTCGCTAAAAAACGTGCCGATTTAGAAGAGTTTGAAAATGGACACCCTTTATTAGCAAGCTTAGGGCAACAAGGGCGCGAATTTCAACAAATGATCTTAGACCGAGCCTTTAGCTTAGAACTAGATAGTTTTGAAGAAAATGAAGCGGAATCACTGAGTAATTTACAGCAATTACAAAATGATATTTTGAATAATCTGACCGCTATGACTGAAGTTGAAAATGACCATTCCATCAGCATACATTCCTGTCATTCGCGGATGCGCGAAGTCGAAGTACTGAAAGATCAGCTATTACATGCTTTAGAATCAGACTCCAGTATAGAGTTGCGTGAAATCGTGGTGATGGCTCCTGATATTCAACAATATGCGCCGTTTATTAGTGCGGTCTTTAATGATATTCAGCACGCGATTGCTGACCGTAGTTTACGCAGTAGCAATCATAGCTTTGATGCATTTTTACGCTTTATTCGTTTAACCCAAGGGCGCTTTGGTTGGCAAGAAGTGATGGATTTACTCAGTCAATCCGAAGTTTATCATTGCTTCGATTTAAGTGAAAGCGATGTCGAGCTGATTCGCTACTGGGTCGCTGAAACACAGATACGCTGGGGAAAATCTGCGGCACATAAACAACAACTGAATCTACCTGAATCTCCTGAAAATACATGGCTAGCTGGCTTAGAGCGATTATTAATGGGCTATGCGGTAGGCTCTGATGAGGATTTTTTTGCAGGCGTTCTACCTTATACCGAAATCGAAGGTATGTCAGCACAAGCCCTAGGCGGCTTATATAGTTTTCTCCAGCTATTATTTAGAGCGAGTAGCAAACTCGCCAAAAGTTATAGCCTAGAAGAGTGGGGCGAGGCCTTACTGGAATATGCTGATTTACTGTTTCCAGCAGCGGCACTAGACTCGGCGCAACAAGTTGACAAACAGCAGATGAATGACATTTTTCTGGAACTGAAAGAGCAGTTTTCAGAAGTGCACCAAGAGCCTTTATCCTTAGCGGTTATTCTTGCTTGGTTAGAAGAGCGCGTCGAAGAAATTAAATCATCAAACGGCTTTTTACGCGGACAACTGACTTTTTGTTCCATGCTGCCTATGCGTACCATTCCTTTTAAAGTGATTGCCTTATTAGGCATGAATGAAGGTGAGTTTCCACATATAGACCATCATTTAACCTTTGATTTATTAGGCAAAGATTTTCAAGCAGGCGACCGTTCCCGTCGTGCGGATGATCGCTATCAATTTTTAGAAATTTTACTCTCCGCACGGCAGCAAGTGATTATGACCTATATGGGGCAAACCATCAGTGAAAACGAAACAATCCCAGCGTCGGTCGTGATCCATGAATTGCTGGATATTATGCAGCAATATTATCAATTAAATGATTTAGTCACCAAACACCCATTGCAAAGTTTTAGTGCGCGTTATTTTCAAGCGGATAGCCCACTCATTAGCTATAGCCATAGTGATTACGCCACGATGAATGCCTTGATGAAAAAGGCTGAAAATACGCAAGCATGGTGGCAAGGCGAGTTAAAGAGCGAAGCAAGTAGCGTGATTGAAATCAGTGATTTATGTCGTTTTTATCGCCATCCACAGCGTTATTTTTTACAGCAAAGTTTGAATATACGCTTAGAAGGTGTCGATGCCGACGAACAAGAACATGAACCTTTTGTGATTGAAGGCATGGATAGCTATGTATTAAATCATCAATGGATTGATGCTAAATTAAATGAGAGAGACTTATCCTTAGATAAGTTAAAAGCAGAAGGGCGTTGGATCTCGGGTGAACTGGGCGTGACTGAGTTTAATCGGCGCGAGCAGGAAATACAAAGTTTTGTAGAGAAAATAGAATCCAAACAAGCGGGGGCAAGTATAGAGCCAATTGCCGTGGATTTAACCGTGGCTGAGAAGCGTTTGATCGGTTCATTAGGTAATCAGTATGCCGATTGCAGTTTGATTTATCGCTACTCGCCGTTAAAAGGCAAAGATTTTATGGCGGCTTGGCTGCAGCATTTGATATTGAATCGACAAAATGGTGAGCATATTACTCATCTTATCAGTCAAGATGAATATTTGAGTTTTTTACCTGAGCATATTCAAGGCGATGAATTAGAACAGCTATTGGTTTATTATCAAGCAGGGCAGCAACAGCCAAATGCTTTTTTTACCGAAGCCGCCTTTGCTTATGTGAAACAGCAAGCGGCTTTAAATAACCCCAGCAGTAGAAGTCGCGCGCCTGCCTTGGCGAAAGCAGAAACGGAACTGATTGACTCGATTGCTAAGTCTTATGAGCCTGAATTATATCTCTTGTATAAAACTCAAGAAGATGTAGATGATTTATTGAATGATGACTTTGAGTCGTATTGTTTAGAATTATTATTACCTGCTTGGGAAGCGGCAAGTGCTGCCTAAAAGCTCTCTTACAATGGATTAAAATCAGTTATGCAAAAATTACGCCCCGAACAACACGATTTTTTCTCTCAAATTGCAACGCTTGCTTTTGTGAATCCTTTTAGCGAAAAAAGAGATGTATTAGATTGCCAGTTGTTAGGTATTAGCCCTAAAACAATGGAAATATCTTTACGAGGGGATCAAATTCAACAGCAATTACAGCAACAGTTACAGGCTTTTACTCGGTTTCGCATCAGCGACTTTCAAGGTAAAAACCATGACATAATGAAATTCTCATGGTTGTTTTATATTTTTCATAAATTCCAAGCTCAATTTAATCAATTTATTGAAGAGCAACGTTTATTAGGTGATACACCGCTAGAATTAGCGTGTGCAGTGGAATTAAGTCAAAGCTTCCAATCGGTAGGATTTTCAGCGCTTGAAACAGAGAAATTTATTGCTTTGTTTTACCAATTGCACCGAGGCTTTTATTTTATTAACTCTGCGATTTCGGGTGACTGTCAATCCATTATCGAATTACGTGTACGTCTATGGAATAATATTTTTACCTTTAATCCACGCTGGTATATGGACTTTTTATGCGGAAAGATGGAAGATTTCTCGACTTTATTATTAGGCGAGACAGGGACAGGTAAAACACTGATTGCGCATACTATCGGTTGTTCTGGCTTTATTCCTTTTGAGCTGAGTAAAAGACGCTTTAAAGAAAGCTTTACGCGTTCCTTTCAATTTATTAACCTTTCACAATATCCCAGCTCTTTATTAGAGTCCGAGCTTTTTGGGCATAAAAAAGGCGCATTTACCGGCGCGATAGAGCATCATCAAGGTTTATTTGATCGCTGCAGCGAATATGGCGCGGTCTTTATTGATGAAATTGGTGATATAGATATGCCCACTCAAGTGAAGCTATTAAATGTCATTCAAGAGCGTTCATTTTCGCCTGTGGGCAGCCATGAAATTTTGCGTTTTTCAGGGCGTGTGATTAGTGCCACTAACAGAGATATTAGTAAGCTAAGAGAGCAGGGGAGTTTTAGAGATGATCTTTATTACCGCTTATGTTCAGATGTCATTGAAGTGCCTAGCCTGCAACAGCGTATACAGGAAAACCCTGATGAATTAGGCCGTTTGATTAATAGCTTACTTAAACGTGTCACAGATATTCCCGCGCCCAAATTCGCAGCATTGATAGAAAAGCAAATGCGCAGAAATATACCTGAATATTACGACTGGCCAGGGAATGTAAGAGAGTTAGAGCAATGCATACGTAGGATTTGTTTAACAGGGCATTGCCGTTTAAGTGAGACTAGCCGTGCCACAAAGGAGAAGAATGGTTTTAGTAGCAGTGAAGCAGAAACGAGTGCGCAACAGCTGCTGCAGCAATACTGCCGTTTCCTTTATGAGCGCCACGGCAGTTATGAGGCCGTGGCTAGAATTACATGTTTAGACCGACGTACGGTTAAAAAACATATTGTTGAAAAGTAGGCGTGTTTTATTATTCACGCACTTTTAAATGTAGGATGGGTAGAACGTCTTTTTGTGAAACCCATCATTATTACGTGGGATTGATGGGGTTCACTGCGCGCCTAAAAAGACATGCCGTCCGATCTGCCCATCCTACAAAGTAGCTATAGTATATAAGGTATCGCACTGCGTACCTTCGCCTAATGTATATGCACTTCACGCGCATTGTTTTTATCCGCTCTAATTAATGAGAAATCATCTTGGTCACCTTTCATGCGCTTTTCGTTAGGTGTAAGCTGAATCACTGTAAATTCATCTTTAATATAAAATTTGCGCAGCTCTTTACCCTTTTCGCGTGGAACTAAGGTCAGAATACCCGATATATCATCCCAGATATATTTGCCTTTTTCATAATATTCTTTAATCGACTCTTGAGCATATTGAGTCACTAGCAAATAATTCTTTTTATTTTTTAGGGATAGAGTCATTTTTATACCTGCACAATGACTACAAGGCAAATAACCATAATAAACGCCACGGAACTCTTCGCTCTTATCGGCAGGTCTTAAATGTTTATAGTGATCCACGCCTTTCTGTCTAAGGGATTCTCTTGCCTTTTGCACATCCCCCATCATCGCTTTATCGGCTGATTTTGCCATTGCAGGGTTAAAAGAAAGGCTAAGTGTGCTAAATAAAAGTAAAGTAAATGCGTGTTTTATAATTTTTTTTGATACTTGCATGGTTATGATCCGCTGCTAAAGAGAGTGATTTTGTATAAAAACGTTAAATTGGAGTCCAAAACGCGTTTTGGGCTTTTAAGATGGATTCACCGCACAATGCGAGGCATCTTCCTGACTAATTAATTTACCTGTTTTACGTTGTTGAATATAGTTAATTAGCAATAACCAAGAACCTAAAACAATAAACCCACCTGGGGGTAAGATCATCACCACCCAAGGCTCAAAGTTAGTGCTGAATACTTGATAACCTAAAAGTTGCCCCGCACCCAATAATTCCCTGACACCGCCTAGCATCACTAAGGCAAGGGTAAAGCCTAAGCCCATGCCAAAAGCACTGACGACTGATTTAGTAAATGAGTTCTTTGACGCATACGCTTCAGCACGCCCTAAGATTAAGCAATTGACCACAATTAACTGAATAAAAGCACCGAGCTTATTGTATAAATCTAAACTTACCGCCTGAATAATATAATCAACCAAGGTGACAAAGGTGGCAATGATAATAATATACGTAGTAATGCGCACTTGCTTAGGAATAAAATTGCGTAGTGCTGATACCAGCGCATTGGAGCAAACCAATACAAAAATACTGGCAATGCCCATAGCCAGAGAGTTAAGCACTGAATTAGTCACCGCGAGTACAGGGCATAAGCCCAGCATCATGACAAACACAGGATTTTCTTTCCAAATACCTGCGGTAAGCACATCCATGCTTAATGGGGGTTCTTTTTTTGTTGTTTGAGTCATTTTTACCTCATGCTTAGGAAAACATATCCTGAATAGAATTTGCGGTTAATATTTGTGCTATCCAATTATCTAACTGTTGTTTACTTGCCGAGTTTACTTGTTGCTCTACGTCCTTAGGGAGCGAGCCAAATTTTAGCTGAATTAACTTTAAGAGTGTTGTTGCTTCACCTAATACTATGCCTTGTGCTTTTCCTCTAGCCTCTCCTCGAGCTTCACCGCGCGCTTCTCCTCGGGCTTCACCACGAGCTTCACCACGAGCTTCTCCTCTAGCTTCGCCCTCTTTAATCCACTGCGGTATACGGTCTGATAACATTGTTTTAATCTCCACTAAATCATTTATCTCTGGTGTTTTTTCACCTAACTCATTACTAGCGAGTAACACCCGATTAATCCAAATACTAAAGCTGCGCCTTAATCGAAGCTGTTCAGGTGTTGTAAGCCAGTCCACTAAATTTGTAATAACAGCAAGAATATCATTGTCCGTACTGGAATTCTCTAAACGAAAAATAGCAGCAACTAGATTTTTTAACGGTGTTAATTGCTTAAGCGAATAACTACCTTCATCTAATATCAAATACTTAAGTGATGGTAAATACTGATCCAAGCCACCTGGTAATTGAATAATTAAATCTTTCAGTTCCGTTGCCGCATTCCAGCGTTTATCGCCATTGTATAGCACCACAGGAAAAATAGGGGGTAGCTGTTTGTCGGGCAATAATTGTTTACTTTTTATCAGGTCTTGGTACAGCAAGCCCATATAGGTCATCAACCTAACAGCCATATATTTATCAATAGTGGACTGGAATTCGATTAATAAATAAACATAAATCCACTCACTGCCATATTTAACACGCCAAATAACATCATCTTCCCGAGCGCGTAAATCATCGCTGATATAACTCCCTGATACTTTTTCTAGGCTACTAAAATCTAATTCAGCTACCCATTCTTCTTCTACAAAGCCTTGTAATAAGTCAATAATGACTTCAGGCTCTGAAAATAATAACTTATAAGAATGATCGTGTTTTGCTTGCATTACTGGTAGTAGGTGTTGTTATTGGTTTTGTATTTCTGTAACCCGTCTTTTAATTAAGCATTTCATATATTACTCCACCAATCGTTTCTTTAACTTGTTGTTCAGTGGGTACTTTCATTCCGCAAACTTGATTCTCTTTTGACTTGAGTTCATCAACATCAAGTAGATTTAGTAATCTATTAGTATCTTTTATCGTTTGACAGCCATCAATAATATCATGGGCAGTGACACTAAGAATAAGTGCAATACCAATATATGGTACAGCTTCTCCTGCAATAGAAGTCATATTCAGAGCTACATTTTTTGCCGTTCTTTTAACAATTATTTTTGAAATTTTACGAGCTTCAACTATCTTAACTTTACGAATATGATTTTTTTGTTTAAATACTTTATTTTGTTTTTGTAAGCGTTTATTTTCTGTTGTTAATTCCTTACTTTGTTTTTGTAATCGTTTATTTTCTGCGGTTAATGACTGAAATTTTTTGGATTTACTTTTCGACATAAAGTCTGTAATAGGGATTTGTGATAATAATCCAGATAATAAATCATGAAATTTAGCATTGGTAATCGATAGAATATTGGTAGATATTAATCCAAGCAGCATAAGTATTAACAACAAACTTCGAATTACTTGCATATTCAATAATGACTTTATTTTTTTCCTAGCTTCAACACCGCTAAATTCTTAGCAATCACAGGGTGCAATGCTTGCCCACTTTGGTTCAGCATACGCCCAATCGCATTAGAAGTAATGGTCGATCCTGAAATTGCATCAATTTCCCAGTCTTGCTGCTTCGTACCATAACGCACAGTTTTAATCATATTTGCCAAGCCAGATTGCGCCGCATTAACTCGTGCATCTAAACATTCAAAATTAGCTAAAAAACCAGCATCCGTCGTGATTTTTGTCCCAAAGCCTGGTGTTTCGGTACTTTTTAACACATCAAAGCCTGTAATGCAGCCTGTTTCTGGATCATAGCCATACAGCAATTTAACCATATCTTGATAACCTTGCGCAGCGGCATTTAAAGCAATGCCGACGAGTTTATTTTGCGCATCATAGCCCGCATATACCAAGTCGCCAACGGCTTTATCATCCGCTAAGACTAATTTATCATCTTGTACAATATAGGTTAAACGTGTCTTCGCTGTAGGTAAGACTTTAAAAATAGCACGTTCGGTGGCTAGGCGTTGGTTTTCCGCAATAATCGGTTTGGTATATTCATACACTAATACCACTAATAAGCCTGAAATCATTGCAACGGTTGCTAAAGTCGTAATCAATTTGGCACTAGACGGGAATTCAGGAATGCTTTGTTCTTCTGGAGTACTCATTTTTTATCCTTCACTTTATCGCGCGCGCCATAAATACGGGGCTGGGTATAAGTCTCAATAATCGGTGTCGCCGCATTGGCAAATAAAATTGCATACATCACTGCTTCGGTTAAGCCACCAAATAAACGAATAATCACCGTTAAAAAGCCCACTAAACAACCAAAGACAAAAATACCTAAGGGGGTGACAGGTGAGGCGACCATATCACTTGCCATAAATACGGCTGCAAACATCAGCCCACCTGATAACAACATAAAAGCAGGGGAGGGGTATTTGCTAGGGTCGATAAAATAAAATAGTTCAGCGGTTAAACTGGTACCAATAATCACCGCGACAGGAATACGCCAATCCAGCATTTTTCGATACACTAAATAAGCACCGCAAAGCAAAATTAACAAGGTTGAAGCTTCGCCTGTAGAGCCTGCGACTGTGCCGATAAATAAATCATAAGAATCGGTAATAATGCCTTGAAACTTCATTAAAGCTAATGGAGTCGCGCCTGTAAAGCCATCAATAGCAACCTGTGCCGACCAGTCCGCAGTAGGCAAAGGCTTCATAAAAGGCAAGGCTAGAGTAGAAGGAATAAATTCGACAAAACGATCCACTGCAAAGGCAGGTGTCCACGTGGTAATTGACACAGGAAAAGCGGCTTGTATAAACGCGCGTCCGACTAAAGCAGGATTAAATAAGTTATACCCTAAACCACCAAATAAGGTTTTACCCATCGCAATCGCCACAAAACCCGCGATCACGCCCATCCATAAAGGAAAGCCAGGGGGTAAAGTCATGGATAATAATAAGCCTGTTACCGCTGCACTGCCATCCAAAATAGTGGGTTTTTTATGCGACATCCAGCAAAAGAAATGCTCGGTTGCCATACAGGCAAAAGTGGTCACTAAAATAAGTGCAAGCGCACTAATACCAAAATGATACACGGAATAAGCCACCAGTGGTAGCAAGGCATACACCACGTTACGCATGATTTGCGCAACGGTGGGAGCTTTGCGAATATACGGTGAAGTACGTATATCAATTTTTAAATCTGATTTAGCCATCTTGTAAATGCCTTTCGCGGTTTAAAGTTTTTGCAATTCTAAAATACTGAACTAAGGGAATGTTGGACGGGCAAACATAGCTACAACAGCCACACTCAAAGCAATCATTCAAATGATATTGCTCTTCCATCACATCATATTTCCGTTTAATAGCTAATAAACCTAATTCAGAGGGGTTTAAATTAATCGGACATGCCTGTAAGCATTGCGTACATTTGATACAGGGCAATATATCATTATGCTTGGTTAAACGCTCATCCAGAACCAATACGCCGCCCGTTCCTTTGGTAATCGGCACATCTAAAGAACGCACGGGTGTGCCCATCATTGGGCCGCCGATAATCAAGCTTGCTTCGTCTCCTGTAAAGCCTGCATGATTTAATATATAGCGTAAAGGCGTACCAATAGGCGCTAAATAATTGCCAGGGTTTTCTAAGCTATCACCCGTAATGGTAATAATACGCTCTATCAACCCATGCCCTAAGGGTAATAGTGATCCAATTTTTGCCAAGGTTGCTACATTAAAAATAGCCAAGCCCACTTCTGAGGAGCGACTTCCCGAAGGAATCTCTATACCCAATAAGGAATAGGCAAGCATTTTTTGTGCCCCTTGTGGATACTTAGTCGCAACCGCCTTGATAGTAATACTTTGATCATCAGGCAAATAAGGCTCTATCGCATGTAAGACATCCAGCTTATTATCTTCAATACCAATAATTGCTTTGGGTGCATCCACACATTTCATGGTGATACGAATACCGTGCAATAAATGCTCAATTCTCTCCAGCATCACTCGGTGATCGGTGGTTAGAAAAGGTTCACATTCACAGCCGTTGACTAAGACAGTATGGATAGCGCAATTTTCAGGCGTTTTCATTTTGACATGGCTGGGAAATGCCGCGCCGCCCAAGCCGACAACGCCCGTATTTTGCACGGCCTGTATCAGCTCTTCACGAGACATACTCAAATAATCATTGCTCTGTTCTGACTCAATCAGCTGCTGCCCCGAGCTTAAGGCCGTGCTAATAATAATCGCTGCTTGCTTACCGCCTTGTGCTGTTTTGGCTAGCCCAATTTCTTTCACAACTCCCGTGACAGGCGCGTGTATCGGCACTGACATAAAGCCATCCGCCTCAGCAATGATTTCTCCACGAGTAATGTGTTGTCCTTTAAACACAATGGATTTAGCAGGCTTGCCCACATGCTGTGCTAATGGCACAATCATTTCAGGCGCGAAGGGTAGCCGACGTGTTGCCGCTACGTTTGATTCGTCTTTATATTCCTCTAGGTGTATCCCTTTAGGAAAGGTTTTCTTGCCAAATAACTTTGCTAAAATCATAAATTCCTTTTTGTGTTGCTGAAATGTATTGTGCATATTTCGTATGTTAATTATTGGCTACCTATTTAACACGGGACAGCAAATATTATACTGCGTAGGATGGGCAAAGGGGGTTTATCCCGTGCCCATCAATAATGCTCCGTAAAAGATGGGCACGAAAAAGCCCTTTGCCCATCCTACAAGTCTAAAAGAGCTTGCCCAAGCTATAGTATTTGTTCCGCGTTAAGTTAGTCGCTTAACTATTTTCTAAATGCCTCTCTCGGTTTAATGTTTTGGCAATTCTAAAGTATTGAACTAAGGGAATATTAGAAGGACAAACATAACTACAACAACCACACTCAAAGCAATCATTCAGATGATATTGCTCTTCCATCACATCGTATTGCCGTTTAGCGGCTAATTGCCCCAGCTCTGACGGGTTCAAATTAATCGGGCAGGCCTGTAAACATTGCGTACATTTTATACAGGGCAGAATATCATCCTGTTTAGTGGCGCGTTTATCTAAAACTAATAAAGCCCCCGTGCCTTTAGTAATCGGTACATCTAATGAACGCGTGGGCATACCCATCATTGGCCCACCTAAAATTAACTCTGCTTCATCACCAATAAACTCAGCAAACTCTAATAAAAAGCGTACAGGCGTACCTATCGGAGCTAAATAATTGCCAGGCTTTTTAACGCCATCCCCTGTAATGGTAATAATACGTTCAACTAGCCCACGGTGTTGGGGTAATAATGCGCCTAGCTCAGCTAAAGTCGCGACATTAAAAACCGCCAAGCCCACTTCTGAGGGTAGACCAGCGGATGGAATCTCTATCCCCAATAAAGATAAGGCGAGCATTTTTTCCGCGCCTTGTGGGTATTTGGTTTCTACCGCTTCAATCGTAATACTGCCATCGTCAGGTAAATATGGCTCAATCGCAGTTAATACATTGAGCTTATTATCTTCGATACCAATGATTGCTTTAGGCGCATCCACGCAACGCATCGCAATCTTAATACCTAAAATTAAATTATCAATTTTCTCCAGCATCACGCGGTGATCGGTGGTTAAAAATGGCTCACACTCACAACCATTCACTAATACCGTATGGATAGAACGGTCAGGTGGAATCGCCATTTTGACGTGGGTAGGAAAAGCTGCACCGCCTAAACCTACAATCCCAGTGTTTTGCACCGCTTTAACAATCTCCTCACGAGACATGGCTAAATAATCCTGAGGCTCACCCAAGTCATGTACGCGCTGCCCAGAGCTTAAGGAAGTACTAATAATAATAGCAGGCTGTTTACCGCCTTTAGCAGTCGCTGCAATATCAATTTCTTTGACGGTTCCTGTGACAGGCGCGTGGATAGGCACAGACATAAAACCATCTGCCTCCGCAATCACTTCGCCCCGCGAGACATGCTGCCCTCTAAACACAATAGCTTTCGCAGGCTTGCCAATACTCTGTGCTAAAGGCACAATCATTTCAGGCGCAAACGGTAAACGGCGCGTCACTTTAGCATTAGTTTCTGCTTTATATTCATCAGGGTGTATACCGTGAGGAAAGGATTTTTTGCCAAATAATTTGAATAGATTCATAAAAGAATTTTACCAAATACTGAATAGGGTCTATAAATTCAGTAGTTTAAACAAGGTTTTAGCTGTTAAGGCGAGTGATATTATAATGCGACTATTTTATACTATTTTGGTCGTGGATTTCAGGAGATATTTGTTGGCTAGCTTTGATCAAGCATAGACAGTAACGATAATTTTCTTAGTTGATTCTGCTAGAATTAGACTAAATCATGCAGTGCTGGGTCTTTAATGTTACAAGAGAATTAACAGTGAATCTGCCAACGCTTTTATATTAAAGGATATTTTGTTTATGACAGCTATTAATGAATTAAATCATGCTATGTTTGAAAAGTATTTAGAACACACATTTCAGGTCTTAAATGAAAGTTTTCAGCTAGAGTTAGTCTTGACGGAAGCTGTTTTATTGGCACAGCAAGTAGAGCAACAGCAAGGTTTTTCACTGCTGTTTAAAGCGGATAACTCGATTAGTATGGAGCAAGGCTTGTATAGTTTACAACATAAAGAGATGGGCGAATTTGCACTATTTTTAGTGCCTATTAGCCAAGATCAGCATAGTGTATATTATGAAGCTATTTTTAATTAAGCGGCTTATATTCTAGCAAAAAATAAAGGCCATTTTCAGTCACTCTATGAAAGCCTAAACGCTCATATAAATGTAAGGCAGGATTCATAGATTCAACATGAATCCTGATACTTATATCGTGGTTTTTAGCCTCATCAAACAAGCTTGTCATTAGGTAAGTACCTATACCTAATCCTCGGTGAGAGGCTAATAAGCTAATATCGACTATCCTAATCTCAGTAGCGCTACGGTGTACATAAAAACGCCCAATCGCTAGCCCTTGGTACTCAATAATATCAAAGCTAGCATCCGCATAATGTAATTGGTAATGCTGGTGTTGAGCTTCAAATTGCATCTGTAAAAATGCTTTTTTTTCGGTTTCAGCCCAAGGCATTAAAGCGACTTCATCAATGCGAGTACTGGCATAAACGTCGGCAAGAAAAGCAAGGTCGTTAGCCTTTATAGGGCGTAGGGATAAGTCTTTATTAAAGTCTAAACTCATGTTCAAGATCGAGAAGGATATAGGCCTGTTAAAGCAATAATATAATTAAGCGATAAATAAGGCTGCATATTATTATGGGCTTGCCCTCCACCTGTACTTGTAACCGAGCTAGCATGCAGTTTTACTAAGCTCGTTGCATCATGAAAATGCTCAGCACCTTCAGCAGCAAGAACAGTGGTGTCAGCGGGAACTTCTATTTCAGGTTCGCCCGCTGTTTGTAATGAGTGCTGGTGTTGAGGGATTTGAGTTTCGTTTAAGCTCACTGTTTCCTCGCCTAGTTGCTGGCCTAACTGACGTGGGCTTAAGCCTGCCCCATGTCCCGCGTGCATAGGGACTCGCCCTTGCAAGTTAGGTAAGGCGGTGGTCGTCCGCCCATCACCGCCATAAGTGGTACCAATGATGGAAAATAAAGTGCTGTTTTGTGCGACAGGTAATAACTGACCATTACAAAAGGCCCAGCCACGTGGTGCAAAGTTGCCGGCAAAGATACGAATTTCTGCAATAAAGGGTTCTGACATTTGAATAGACTCCTAGTTTCGTGAAGGGTAAACCCCTTCTAAGGAAATAATATAGTGAATACACAGGGTGGGCATTAGATTATTATGCGAGGTGTTTCCACCTGTATTGGCAATCGCGGCTGCATTCATATTAGTGCTTGGGCTAGCATTGGAATAAATTTCTCCTTGGCTCAGCCCGTGGTTAGTGGGGTCGGCTTGATTGCTTTCTTTGTTAGTCGCTGTCACTCGATGACTGTGTGAGCTTAATTCATTAGCACTTAAAGTGACGCTTTCTTGCCCACCTTTATGACCTATACTCACGGAGGATAATCCTTGGCCTGAACCTGCATGAAGAGCGATCCGCCCACGCATATCAGGTAAGCCAAATGAGCTACGCCCATCCCCGCCATAATTAGTACCTAATAAACTAAATAAGGCATCATATTGTGAGATGTTTAGCAGTTGCCCATTACAAAAGGCCCAACCACGCGGAGCAAAGTTGCCCGCAAACATACGAATTTCTCCTGTAAAAGAATCTGACATGACAATACTCCTCTAATTACGACTGGGAAATTGCCCTTGTAAGGCAATACAAAAATTAACAGCTAAATAGGGCTGCCTGTTTTCATGCGCACGGCTCCCCCCTGTAGGAGACATGCAGGCTTTCAATTGAACCATGCTGCTGTCGGGTGTGGTGTAAATATTTGCCTTGCTTAAAACGTTGTTATTAGCCGCATCTGCTGAAGCTTGCTGGCTACTTGCTTGCATAGCATGGGAATGAGCAGGTATTTCAGCGACGTTGAGCTGGTGATTTTCTGAACCTCCTTTAGCCCCTTGTCTATGTACGTTGTCAAAGTGTAACGCCGCTCGTCCGCGTAAATCGGGTAAAGCAAAGCTATTGCGCCCATCGCCGCCATAGCTGGTACCAAGTAATGAATAAAGTGCTGGGTTTTGACTGATCGGTAGAATTTGCCCGTCACATAAAGCCCAACCTCGTGGTGCAAAGTTGAAGCCGAATAAACGGATTTCTGCTAAAAAAGGTTCTGACATATTAGTATTCCTTATATTAATAAATTATTATATTTGAATTCTAAAAGCGTATAAATAATAGCGTGCTGCGCGCTAAAATATGTGTACTACTGATTATATTTAAAAAAAATCCTTTATTTAAACTTTCCCTATTAATCACCTGGTATTCTTGGCTCAATTTAACACTATTTAAATAAGGGTATATGGGTATTTTTATGGCTACTGAATTGAATTTATTATAAAAAATGTATATTTGTTAAGCGCAAATAAAAGCCTTTGTTTTTTTATATTTATTAAATTATTTAGAGAGAAAAAAGGCTAACATATATTAAGTCAATACTCTGCTGACTTGATTATTGATAGTCTATTCGTTATAGTCAAACTGCAGGTGATTTAGCCCAACTCTACCACAGAGGATTTGATTATGTTCAGTTTTTTTCAGCGAATAAAGTTTTTATTATGTTTATTTATTATTAGTTTATGCGCGATGCAAACGGCACGAGCAGCCGCAACATTAGGCTCGGCTGATTTAGTTGTGGTGGGGATGAATCTTGATGATCCTGATAATTTTTTACTCTTAGCACTCGCGGATATTCCTGCTAATTCGGTTATATTTATAACAGATCATGGTCAGCTCGGTGCAGCCGAAGTGAATGACTTTGATGGTAGTACTAGTAGTTTGGAAAATATTGCAAAATGGGTCACGCCTAGTAGTATCATTGAGGCAGGAACATTGATTTCTTTTTTTCCTGAAGCACCAGCAATAAGTAGTGTTGGCACACTCAGTGTGATTGATTTTAGTGGTAATTTGGTGGGCTGGAGTTTATCTCTAGCGGGGGATAGTTTAACGATTTATCAAACCGCTAATAATGCTATTGATGGAACAATACAGCGGCTTGCGTCAGGGGGTGGGATAGAGGCAGGGGCAATTTATGTTTTCAATAATAATTTAGATACGCTTCCTGGCTCTTTAAATGGTTTTTCTATTGGGTCCAATGATCTTGATATAGGAACAGCCGATAGCTCAGGCAGCGCAACAGGCTTAATTGTCTATAATGGCACGAACCCTATTATTGCCAATGGCTATGGTATTTCTAACTTTCATGGCTTCGAAGTCGATAATTGGGTATTAAAATCTCCAGCATCTGCACTCACGACTAAAGCAGGTTGGCTAGACTTTATCCATCGATCAGATGCCACATCTTGGGAGTCTAGTAATGATGTAGCAAAAAACCTTACACCTGGTTCTGGTGATGGTATCGCAATTGTCTCAAAAGTGACCGTTACTCCCCCTGGAGCAAGTACTGAACCCACAGAGTACCCGACAAATTTTGTGGCTCATATTGATAGTGTTGATCAAATTACCACAGAGTGGCGGGAAGTCACTGGCAGTGTGCCTACGGAAGCTTATTTGGTTTTATGTAGCACTACAGCAAGTTTTAGCACGCCGATTGATAGTACGCCAGTTGCTAATGATAATAATTGTGCTGATGGGAGTGGGGCACAAAATATATCGATTGGGAGTAGCGGAACGAGGACAGCCACATGGGCTGGCTTAGTTGAAAATACGCAATATTTCTTTAAAATATTTCCTTATACAGGCTCTGGCGCTAGTATTGATTATAAAACTGATGGCACTCCTCCGACAGTCAATGGCACAAGCAATAATTACTTTATCGTAATCGAACATAAAGCAGATGGCGCTGAAAATAACATAGGTACGCCCACCGACGTACAGTTCACTATTAATGTGATACCTACAAATGTTTCAGGTCGTGCTATTACAGGTAGCATAGGCTATACAGGGGCAGCAAGTAATGGTACAGATTACGTAACAGGCGCGACCCGTTTTAGTATTGCCAATAATGCTGGCAGCACTACCTTAGTGTTAGCTGTTATCGAAGATACTTTAGTGGAGGCAACGGAAACGGTGAGAGCCCAACTTTCTAACCCCTCCACAGGATTAATTAGTACGGCAAGTGCGACAGCAAATTTAAGCAGTGATGATAGTTATGCTATTTCCATTATTAAAAACATAGATGGCGCTGAGAATAATTCAGGTTCGCCCACGGATGCACGCTTTACCATTAGCGTGACACCGACTAATGCATCGGGCGGCGCGATTACAGGAAGCATTGCTTATACTGGGACAGCAAGTAATGGCACTGATTACGCAACAGGCGCGACGAGCTTTAGTATTGCCAATAATACCGCTAGCACGACACTAGACTTAGCGGTCACTGAAGATACTTTAGTGGAAGAACCTGAAACACTGATCGCAACGATTTCTAGCCCCTCCACAGGCACGATTGAGTCCGCGAGTGCGACGGCAAGCTTAAGCAGTGATGATAGTTATGCTATTTCCATTGTTAAAAATATAGATGGCGCTGAGAATAATTCAGGCTCGCCCACGGATGCACGCTTTACCATTAGTGTCACGCCGACTAACGCATCGGGCGGCGCGATTACAGGAAGTATTGCTTACACGGGGACAGCAAGTAATGGCACTGATTACGCAACAGGCGCGACGAGTTTTAGTATTGCGAATAATACCGCTAGTACGACACTAGACTTAGTGGTCACTGAAGATACCTTAGTGGAAGAATCTGAAACACTAATCGCAACGATTTCTAGCCCCTCCACAGGCGCGATTGAGTCAGCAAGTGCGACGGCAAGTCTAAGCAGTGATGATAGCTATGTTATTTCTATTAACAAAACCAATGATGGCGCAGAAACTGAATCAGGAGCGGCAAATGATGCGAGTTTTACGATTAGCGTTAGCCCAGAGAATGCCACAGGAACTGCTATTACGGGACAGATTGATTACAGTGGTACGGCAACGAATGGAGTCGATTATGCGAGTGCTGCAAGTACTTTTAGTATTGCCGATAAGTCATCTAGTACAGAATTAAACTTAGCAGTTATAAATGATAGTTTAGTTGAAGAGACTGAAACAGCCATTGCAACGCTTTCTAATCCCTCAGAGGGAAGTCTTGGTATAGCCTCGGCAACGGCTTATATTGTCAATGTAGGTGATTATGTTATTTCTATTCATAAAACCACCGATGGAGCAGAAAATAATGCGGGTGCCACAACGCCTGCTGTTTTTACACTTAAGGTGACACCGAGTAATGCTTCAGGTAGTGCTATTACAGGCACGCTCGCTTATAGTGGCACAGCCCTAAATGAATCCGATTATTCCGCAGCAGCAAGCAGCTTTAGTATTGAAAATAACAGCTCTGAAACAACACTGACTTTGACCATTAATGAGGATAATTTAGTGGAGGAAACAGAAAGTATCATTGTCACGGCATCTAAGCCTTCGCTAGGTTCAATGGGGTCTACGAGCGCAACTGCGGAGTTAAGCAGTGATGATAGTTATTCAATCAGCATTGCTCAGGGCCGTGAGGGTGCTGAAAATAATAGAGGTGAAACAATCGCCGCTACTTTTATCATTAGCGTAACACCCGAAAATATCAGTGGTGCAGCGATTACAGGTCATGTGACTTATACAGGTAGCGCATTAGAGAATGATGATTATGTGCCTATTTCAAGCTTTAGTATTGAGGATAACAGCAGTAATGCCACGCTGACTTTAGTCGTTTTGGAAGATAGGCTGGTGGAAGAGAGTGAGAGCATAATAGCCACTTTATCTGAGCTATCTACAGGTAATTTAACAAATACGAGTGCCACTACACTGGTATTCGATGATGACGAACAAAGTACCTACGGGGGGACAGCATATAGGACATTTGATAATACCACTATTGAAGAAGATGATGCTTTTAGCAATAGCATATTTATAAGGAAGGTAGAGGTTATTTCTGAACTAGCGGAGTTTACCGACTCTGTGATTCGCCCAGATGCGCTGGTGAGTGGTGGAATATTTGCGGCAGAAATCAATAGTTCAGGCGAGATGAAAGATGTAAAACTACGCAGTGATGTTGATTTAGCAGGAGGCAAACTCAGTGGTGTCATTCAAGGGTTATTAGATCCAGAGCACCCTACTGATAAAGCGAGTATTCGTTATGTTGAGTTAGTGGAGGGTGTAAGTTTGGAAAATATTGTTTTAGGAAGCAATATTATTTACCCAGAATCAGGGATTCTCTATTTAGGAGCAGGTGTCAAAATTACCGAGCTTGAAAAAGTTCCCGCGAATATTGAATTAAAAAATCTATTTAGCGTGGAATATATTGATGCTGAGGGTAAACCGCAAACCGCCTTAGATTTACAGCAAACGATAAGCCCTGAGCAAAGCGAAAGTTTATTGCAAAAAATAAACCGTATTCCAGCCTTAGCGAATAGCAAGCGCAAAGTGACTCAAAACCCGCTGAGCTATTTAATGGAGCTTAAGCAGCATGAGCACTCTTTTATTCTTGCCAGAACCATCTCTATCCTACGCTTAGGACATGCTGAAGGCATTATCGAAGCGAGTCAAGATAATGAGGATAAGCAGAATGAGCCCCCAGCAGACCAAGGTTTTGCTTTTAATCTAAACACTTATGATGGGCTTACTGTGACGGTGATTCCCGTTGTTTTTGATGCAAATGGCTTGATGACCTTTTTAGGCCTGCCTGAAGAGCAGTTACATCAATATGATAATAGTAATATCAGTATTGAGATAGATCCTATCAATACTGCAATCATAAGACCGCAGTGGGTGATGAACCCTGCTGATGATGAGCCATTGACATTAGGTGTTTTTCAACAAGAAGAAGGACGTTACCCTTTATATTATCAAGTTTTTGAAGATGAGCTAGGCATGCGCTGGGAGCAGGTATTCTATCCTTCAGTTGCCGATATGCAAGGCTTACAGACCTTTGCAGCCGAGATTATATTAAATGAACAGGGAGAGTTAAGCTTTAGCTTTGCAAATAACCGCTATAAAGGCATGCTGGGTTATTGGGTGATCCAAAAACAAGCGACGGGTGAACTCAGTATTACAATGACAGATGACCTTGATGGTGATGGGCTTAATGACTTTGAAATTAGCTACCCATCTGGGCAGGTGCAGTTGTTATTTGCGATCAATTAACAGTAGGAACTCAAAGTGGTTTTTGATAAATATAAGCATTAATTGACAAGATACCATCCCTGCTAGGGATGTTATCTTTGCGCTAAATAAAGGCTGACTGATATAAATAGTAGAGGTCAGCCCTAGAGAGTTTGACCGAGTATTTCAGAGTATTCGGGTGAAATACAGAAAACTATGATGAAACGGCGGCTAAGTTATTTTGCGTGTGAATAAATTGTTCATACCGTTTATCAATCACTAAAATATGTTCTTTTAGCCAGTGTGATCCAATATTAGCAAGTTTAACGGCAACAAAAATGGCCATTCCTTCTATAGCCGCTTCTTTTTGGTAGCTGATTATTTGGTCAATAAATTCTTTATGTCGTCGTCGGTGTTGAAATAAATCAGGGTACTGCATATCAGCCATAAAACGTTCTTCTTCGGAAAAGTGATAAATTGTATAATCTAATAGCTCCTGAATAATACAATTCACTTCATCATCTTGGACATTATCAGCCATAAGGCGGTATAAAGAGTCTAAAATAGAAAATAATTTTTTATGGTCATTATCGATATGATCAAAGCCTACCGAGTACTGATCATCCCACTGAACAATAGTCATATTTTACTCCTAGTGTTAGGTTTTAAGTTTATCTGTATTTAACGTACAAAAAATATTATATTTAATTTATTAAGGTATATTTGTAAACAATTGTTAAATATTAGCTAAAAACTTAAAGCTGTGTCCTCAAAGTAGCAAAGAGTCAGGTATTGCTGTTGGTGTTTTAATGCAAAATGCAAGACCCGACCCCTATGCGCGACCCCTATGCGGAGATTTAAAAACGCGACCTCAGGTCGCACCCAAAAAATCCACTTGACCATTTAAAGCGTCACAATTTTTGCGATGCAAAAAGTTGTGCCACTTTAAATGGCAAGTGATTTAGTCGTTCAGGCTGTAGGAAAACCTAAAAGTAGCTGTTATTCTCAAAAAATCTATTTTTAACTAGTTGATATTAAATAACTAAAATTATCAGAAAATTGAGGTTTTATAGAAAAAGAGGTTTTTCTACAGCCTCGTTATGTTTAAAGAGGTAAAGTTTGAAATTCTACAAATATATGACGATAAACAAAAATACTCTTGATGCGTTTATCAACGAGTATTCTTGGTTTAGTTCACCATTCAGCTTCAATGATCCGTTTGACTGCGCCCTAATAAAGGCTGACAAAATGAAAGAGTTTTTCTTAGAAACCAAAAAGATTCTATGTTTGGCAGCGGAGCATGACAATTTACTAATGTGGTCTCACTATGCAGATTCACACAAAGGAATTTGTATTGAATATACACCTTTCAATGAAGAAGAAATTGCTAGCTTAAAAGAGCAAAAAGTATTCGGGGGTTCTCCTAACGATAGGCTTTGTATTGTACAAAATGCTAGAAAAGTTGAGTATAAATCTACTGAAAAAATCAATGAATATCTTGATTCATTGCCTGATACAGACCAAGAATTTATGGCTTTACACAAGCAAAAAACATCAGTGGTTCAGACTGAAGAGTATTACTCAACTATAAGTAAATCCTTAACTATAAAACATGAATCTTGGGCGTATGAGAATGAGTATCGTATTATTCACGATGGCGAAAATAGAAATACTCATCCGGGTAAAATTACAAAAATCTATATAGGAGCTAAGGCATCATCACAAGATAAACGGACGCTAGCTATGTTGGTCGATGAATGTATAGATATTGTCTGCATGGATTTTTCCAAAACAAAATATGCTTTAACCGAACGTGCCCTAGATCCAACGACAGATTTTCAAGGTCTTGGTTTACGCTCTGGGGAATAAACATAACGAACAAGGTTAGATTGTGTGAGCGCAGCGAACCACAATCT
>WTCM01000018.1 GCA_013138595.1 Methyloprofundus sp.
TTAGCAGGAATCTATGTGTGCGCTGGATTCCCGCTAAAACACTGCGGGAATGACGGGGTGATAGTTTAAGAGTATTTACTTAGTGGGATTGGTATTACTCGTAGGCTAGTTTACCTAGTCATCTAAAGCGTAACTCAGCCACCATGCTGGGCGGGATATTCATCCCGCCCGTTACATTTATCTTTTGCATACACGAAACAATTTCTTATACAACAACCGTAAGAAAATGAATAAAGCAAAACAGCTAGTACGTAAAGGAGAAAGACGCTGGGCGTTTTATTGCCTTGCCTAAAAGGATCTACTGGAAAATTCAAGGCATACACCCAATAACAATCCATCAAGCTACCTCATTGTTTCCACAGCACTTATAGCACTAGACAAAAAATACAAATAATGTTAAATTTTTCGCGCTAGTGATGAAAAGCTAGCCAGTTCATGCATGCGATATAGTATATTATATCGCTCATTTATTTATAATTAATGGGGAAACTTAATAATGACTTTTACCAACAAAGCACTCTCACCTATACTACTAGCAGTTGCTAGTTTTAGCTTTTATTCTAATGCGTCAGCTTCAATCATTCAGGCTGACTTCAGATCAGACCTTAAACTTGTTGGTTTCACGCGTGTTTTAGAACGAACTGAACAAGTATTACCCAATGCTGGCTTTGAATTGGGTGAATTAGATGAAATTAGTAACCCTAGAAACTGGAATGACTCGCTGCAAGTAGACCTAGACCCTTTAAGCAATATTGTTACATTGACACCTAGCTTTGCGAATATTTATGACATCATTACTATTTCTATCTCAAATATGCTCTTTGATGATAGCAATCAAGTGACTGGTTTCTCTGTAATCTCTTCTGGATCAGCCACAACTTTTGACTCTTTAACCACTTCTTTTACTAACAACTCAGTCAATATTCAATATATTGGTGACAACTTAGAACTATTTGAAACAGGGAGTGATACATTCCAAATTACACTTGGTCCTGCTAATATAGTTCCAGAACCATCAGCAATTGTACTTATGGGTTTAGGAATTTGGAGTTTTGGTGCGGCTCGATGTAAACAAAAGAAAAAATGATCTAAAACTATGTCGTCGTTAAGTGGTGAGCTTTAAAACACTCTAATTTTTCAATCACGTAAGGACACAAAACCCATGCCGTTAAGCTATTTTGGTAATTATCGAGCTACCTCCTTAATATGGAACATAGACTGAATAAAGTACCTTTTTGTGTGGTCTATCATTTTCACAAAAGTGATAGACTTTCACTCTACACAAACATTAAAAACGATAAGAAAGCTGTGTCCAAACAGTGGTTTGATGTCCAAAATCCATAACATTATCATTGTTTAGCCCTTTATTAATATAGAACTCACTTTCACCTATCACATTTTTTACCCCTAATTTAAAATCTAGCCCTTGGGTAAATACATCAAAAGTATTAATTGTAAATTCTAGCTGGTTATTGGCAGGGATATCCAGCGTTTCTTTATCACGCGCTCCCGTATAATGCCAGTGTGCAGTCAGTAATACTTGGTCAATTGGGCGGTAAAATAGACTGATATTGCTTAACCAGCTAGTTGCAACAGAATCTTCTTGTTTCTCACCATCCGCATTACGTGTATCCCAAGAGTCCACATAAGAAAAATTAGCCAGCCAGCTTAAACGCTCAGTTATTTGTTGCTCCCACTCGACTTCAACCCCCCAACTTTGTGCATGACTGCGATTACTAAAATCTCCTTGTACTGGAAAAATCATGTCACGTAACTGTGAATAAAAAAAGGTCACTTTTCCTGTGTGTTCGGGTTGGTGAAAAATATAACTAACCTCTGAGGTGGCAATTTTTTCTTCACCTAGATCATTCTGGCCTTCTTCCCGCGTATATAATTCAAAAAAAGTCGGGACTCTAAAGCCCTCGGCATATTGTGCTTTTATGATATGTTCATCAGTCACGCGCCACACGGCTGAAACTCTTGGTGTAAAAATATGTTTATCTATATCTTTACGGTAGTCATAACGCAATCCCACGGTTAAAGCTAAGTAATCTGTTATATCAAATTGGTCTTGTAAGCTTAAGCTTAAGTATTGACGCTTAATATCCGTCAAGCTTAAATCAGTTCTACTTGGCTGTTCAGGATTACCATTTCCTGGCCGATTACCATTTCCTGGCTGATTACCATTACCTAGAAGCTTAGCTGCTGTTGCTCTATTATTAGGGGGAATGATAGCCCGTGCCACTCTTTGGGGCTGATTGGTGTTTGTGTTAGTTTGTGCGGGTAATAGTTCCCCTAGGTCTGAATTACTACCTAAAAAGGCACTATCAATGGATTCACCTGTATAAGTAAATTTCAGGCTCATATTATGTTTTTTCAGCCCCGTCCAATTTAAAGCAATCGAGCCTTCCATTTTATCCCCTTTATAGGATTGCTTGGAACGCTCAAATTTATTGTATAGATATGAAAAATTAACCGTGGTCACTAGTTTAGATGAATAGGCAATCGTTTGGCGGATATTAACCATATCATTACCTTCTTTAGAGTAGCCTTGCTCTTGATCTATAGGGTCAAATTCTCGGTGATAACTTTGAAATTGTATATCTAAGCCTTCGTATGCTAAGGAAAAAACACCAAATTGACGATCTTCCTCCGCATCAAATGCTTTAGGAGAATCTGCTTGATTATTACCATAACCAGAAGCATTCGCATGTATTTTTAGCTTATGTTCTGCATTTTCATAAAACCCCATACCACCCCCCGTCGCAGCTTTGGAGTTTTCATAACGCACAAATGCACGCTGCTCATCATTATAGGTCACGATATTAACTAGCCCCATAAAAGCATTGTCGCCATATAAAATAGCCCCAGGACCTCTGACTATTTCAATACGTTGAATTTGCTCAATCGGAATTTGTAAAATACTACTATTAATTCCTGAACTTTCTTGCGTCATCGCTAAGGAGTTAACTAGAATTTTAATATTACCCGAGCTAAAAGGAAAATTTAAACCGCGCGCCACAACAGAGGGCCCACCTGTCGCATCTTTAGTCGGCAAGATACCAGGCACAAAAGCGAGCGCATCCCAAGCAGTACTAACCCCTAAAGCTTCTAACTCTTTACCTTCTAATACCGTCACTGTCCCTGGCACATAATTAGTATTCATATGCGTTTGTGTGGCAATATCGGTACTTTCATCCACAATACCTAATAATTCATCCAGTAACTCTTGATCCGTTTCTAATTCGTTCAGTTCTGACTCGCTAGGCGCACTAAAGCTATCAACTGGGCTGAGCGTAAAGAGCAGCAGCAATGGGCTAAGATAATTGAGTGTTTTTTTGAACATATTTGTTATTGTTTTTTTGATATGACAAAAATAATATTGGCTATTTGGGTGCTTAAAAAATAGACTTCAGACAGTATAACGCCTGTTTAAGCACATAAAAACCTTAATAATATCTATGCAATAAGCTTGCCACACAATAATATGGCAAGCTTATTGCTTTCTTTAATCTAAGCACTGGTCAGCATGGCAGGGCATAATGCTACAATAAACCAAGCTTCTATGACTATACTTAATATATTCTACTGTGTTCTTTTTCTGAGCGAACCTATCTAAATCAATGAAACGTATTGCCCAGCCTATTATTTTTTTGCTATCCCTACTGATTTTTACATCAGTATATGGGCTTGCTTATAGTGCTGACCAAGAGTCTACTAGAATACGTATAGGTCTTAAATTATTTCGTGCGATTATTGCGGCAGACACTCAAATTCAATCCAAGCGAGCAACGGACGGCAAGCTTGCTTTCGCTATTATTTATAAAAATAACGCACAAAAAGCCACTCTTTATACTGAAATGTTACAAAACCTAGGTAAGGGAGATAAGCGCGGCAGAATCAAAGGCATTCCTATTCGTGTTGATAGCATATCAGTAGACCAGTTAGGACAATTAAGCACGATTAACTATGCAGGGCTCTATTTTGTTGAAGAAATAGAAAACTTACCGCTGCAAACATTAATTAATTATGCGATTAAACAGCAAATTATTAGCTACTCTCCTTTTGAAGGAGACGTGGAGAAAGGTGTCAGCGCAGGTTTAAGTGTCGGTGCTAGGGTCAAACCTTATGTTAATGTCAGCACACTAAAACGCTCTGGGCTACAGCTAAAGCCATTTTTTCTAAAGGTTTCAAAATCCTATGCGCCTTAATAAACGAAAATTTAAAACGCATGCCTTAGTTGCGGTCTTATTTTTAGGGCTGGCGCTAGGCTTAACAGGGCTGATGTATGGTTATTGGTCTTTGGTTATTCAACCACGCTTATACCTTGAAGCACAATCACATACGAAAATTTTAGCCGAAGCACAGGCTAGAATGATTGCCAATACCTTATCCACGCAAAGCTCTGTTAATCAGGCAAGTTTTGATGAACTAAGTGATCAAGCACTGATTTTTATTGACCCGACATTACAGCAAGCTTATTTTTTAGGTATTTCTTTAGAGTTGGATGATGAAGTATTAACCCTGAACTCAGATATAGTGACTTTATCCGCGGGGGATATGCAATGTACACATTGCTTTTTTGTCACCACAGCAATGTATTCACTGGATAGCTATGAGCTATTAGGCATTGTTAATTTTGCGGTAAATGATGTTTTTTATCAAAAACTTAAACACGACATTCAACAAATACTGTTATTAGAAGGCACCATTGCACTTGCCGCATTATTTATTGTATGGATAGCCATTACTTTTTTTATCCGTAGGCTGAATTATGAAATTAAAGCACGTCAGAAAATAAGCAAAGAATTAAGCTTAGCTAAAGACAGTGCGGAGCAAGCAAGTCAAACCAAAAGTGATTTTTTAGCCAATATGAGCCATGAAATCAGAACACCTCTGAATGCGATTATAGGCATGAACTATATTTTATTACGCAGTTCATTAGATAGTCGGCAGCAAGACTTGCTTAAAAAATCAGATTCATCAGCAAAAATATTATTAAGCTTAATCAATGATTTACTGGATTTTTCAAAAATTGAAGCGGCTAAGTTAGAGCTGGAAAAAGTGCCGTTTAAAATGGATGATGTATTGGATAGTTTAGCTGAGATGGTGATGACTAAGGCGGGGGAAAAAGGTATTGATATTATGTACCTAAACAGCCGTGAAATTCCTCATAGTTTAATTGGTGACCCCTTACGTTTAGGGCAGATTTTATTAAACTTAATGAATAATGCGCTTAAATTTACCCAGCAAGGAGAAATTTTATTATCCATAGAGCTGCTAGAATCAACGGGGCAAGATGTTTACTTACAATTTACTATTAAAGACACAGGAATAGGTATTCAGCCCGAAGATATTAATAAATTATTTCAGTCCTTTACGCAAGCGGATAACTCGACCACACGAAAATTTGGAGGTACAGGCTTGGGCTTATCCATCTGCAAACAATTAGTCGAGTTAATGCAGGGGGAAATCAGTGTTAGCAGTGTTTATGGGCAGGGGAGTAGTTTTATCTTCACCGCACAATTTGGCGTTGAAGCATGCCCTAGCCCTTTGTTTTATACTTTTCCTGAGGTGATTCATAAGACCCACGTTTTGGTGATTGATGATAATCCATTAGCACAGAGTATTTTTCAATATATGCTAGAGTGTTTTGGCTTTAAGGTTTTAACAGCGGGGTCTGCACCTGAGGGAATTGAGCTATTAAAACATCATGCAGCACAGCAACAGCCTATTAAGCTGGTGCTAATGGATTGGAATATGCCCGATATGGATGGTATGCAGGCTAGTCTATTGATTAAAAAACAATTAGGGCTAGATCCCATCCCAGCGATTATTATGGTCACCGCTTATAGCGAAGGCTTTAACAGCGCAGGTAAAGCAGAAAGCTGGGATGATTATTTAGTTAAACCGATTAGCCAGTCCGTTTTATATAATGCCATTATTAAGTTATTTTCTGTGCAAACTAGCCTCCCTGAAAGCAAACATACTGACACTATTACACCTTCTCTGCACACTAAACACGTATTACTTGCTGAAGACAATCTCACTAACCAAGAAGTCGCTTGCGCCTTATTGTCAGAACGTAATATTCAGGTCAGTATTGCTAATAATGGACGTGAAGCATTGGAAATACTAGCGTCCCAAGATTTTGATTTAATCTTTATGGACCTACAAATGCCAGAAATGGATGGGATGGAAGCAACGCGTTTAATTCGCTTAAATAAAGCGTATCAAAAGATTCCAATTGTTGCTATGACGGCTCATGCTATGCGCGGCGATAGAGAAAAGTGTCTTGCTGCACAAATGGATGATTATATTACTAAGCCCTTGGATATAGATAAATTTTTCGCACTGTTAGATAAATGGTTGATCAATAAACAGGAAGATAATCAAGTGAACGAGCAAAATAGCCCTGCTAAAAGTACAGAAGTCTTAAATTTACCTGATCTGGCAAGTATTGATATCACCAAAGCCTTAGTACGTATGCGTGGTAAACAAGAGCTGTTAATACGTTTACTGCTTAATTTTAAAAAACAAAAAATCGACATAGCCGACAAGATAGCGCAAGCAATGCAAGCGAATGATATAGAAACCGCTAAGGCACTCGTGCATAATTTAAAAGGTGAATCAGGTACCTTAGAGGCGAGCGCAGTATTTTTAGCCTCTAAGACATTGGAACAAGCGCTATTACAACAGTCAAGCCAACAACATGAAGCCTTTTTAGCATTAGAACACGCCTTAAATAGGCTATTAAAAGATATTGATTTGTTAGAGAAGATAACTCACCAAGATACCCTCCCCCCTGAAACAAGTGATACTCTTATTAATATGGCTGGTTTATCGCTAGAACTAAATGAGTTATCGAGCTTATTACGCAATAATAATTTGCGCGCTAAAAAATTAGCAAAAGTCATCAGCCCACAACTTGATCACTCTAAATATGCGGCTGACTGGGGTACCTTATTACAAGGCTTAGCTGAGCTAGATTTTGAAGCGGCACATATTACCTTGCAAAAATTGGCAGAAAAGCTAACAATAAAGCTTCAAATAGAAGATAAAGATGACGATTAACCGCCGTGATGGGCATATTTTGATTGTAGATGATTCAATTAATAATAAAGCGCTTGCGCAACAGGCTTTGCGCTCGTAGCAAGTTAGCATTCCCTAAGCTTTCCCAGTCAAGAGGCTGTAAAAGTATGACTAAACTGGAGTCCAAAACACATTTTGGATAACTATTTCTATAAGCTATATTCTAAACGCTTATAAAAACTTATAGAGCTTATAGAGTAGCATGAATAACCCCATTTAACACAGACAAAACAATTACTTATTACTCCTAGCTGATAATCATATAAGCGACCTAACACTTATAGATCACGATGCTTTTAGCTTAATACATTAACCCTCATAACTTAAGTGGTATTCTTTGTGGGTGATAAGTATTTGGCATGAAATTCGCTTTTACCTTTATGAGCAAACTTTTTTTGTTCGTAAATTAAAAGGAATTCAAAATGAAAACAACGTTTAAAAAAAATATATTATCATTAGTGATCAGTACCTGTTTGTTAGCAATGTTTAGTCAAACAACACAAGCGCGCTCTACCCATAATGCTCAAGGTGGTGCTAATACCGAGTCTATTTTAAATAGAATGGACTTCGATAAAAATGGTGAGGTAACATCAGAGGACTTTGTTAACCGTGCTTTACAACGCGCTGATAAACATTTTTCACGGCAGGACAAGGATGCTGACGAACTACTTTCGGAAGAAGAACTTAGTCATAAACGCTCATCAAGAAAACATCGTAGTATGGATGAAAGTATTGATGAAGAAGCACTAAAAGAATGTGTAGAAAGCTTAACAGGATTAAGCTTAAAAGTTCACTTATCAGCAGAAGAACGGTTTAACTTAATCGATTCAGATGGCAGTGGATCAATTACATTTGAAGAGTTCTCTGATCATAAAGCAACCCATGCAATTGAACGTTTTACAGGCTTAGACAGCGATGAAAACGCACTGATTTCAGTGGCAGAAGTGGAGGCTTATCTAGCTGAACGTAAGGCATTACATGAAGCACGTAGCAGCTGTATTGATGAGCAATTATTAATGGATGAAAATTAAAGCTATAGGAATAATCTAGCAGCAAAAATAACAGCTCTTTAAAAGCTGTTATTTTTTTGCTTACTTTAGACTAGCCGCCCAATACCTCTGCAGACTTAGGATCGATTATTCAATAATACCCAAAACTATTGAAGAGACAGCCAATAAAAAATATAAACTTCCCCTTCACTACTCTCCCGTATTAAATTTATAGGCTTATACCCTAAATAATGAAGCAATTAGTATGCCTATACAGCTAATTTGTATTGATCACTGCTTAGCATTAGAGTATAAGTTAGTTTAAGTGGTGTGCATTATTCAAGTCATTCACACTGCTCCACCGAGCAGTAAAATCACCACATTACCCACAGCAGGAGAACTAACATGGCACTTTATGCGTTTGATGGAACAGGAAATGAAGATGAAGCCGAGGATGGCAAAGATTCAAATGTCGTCAAATTTAAAGAACTTTATCAGCCAGAAAATCCAGAAAATATTGAATATTTAGCAGGCGTAGGGATTCGCATGGGAACTCTAGGTCACGTAATGGGCGGATTATTTGGTATTGGTGGCTTTACCCGAATAAGCGAAATGTACGAAAGACTCTGTGAAAATTATGCCGCTGGCGACGAGATCATTGATATTGTAGGCTTTAGCCGTGGTGCGGCGATGGCTGTTCATTTTGCTAATAAGCTAGCAGAGGAACAAATAATCCTCCCTGATGGTCGCAAAGTGCTCGCAAAAATTCGCTTTCTAGGTTTGTGGGATGTCGTAGCTTCTTTTGGGCTTAGTTTTAATAATATCTTAGATTTTCAAGAAGTAAATCTAGGCTGGGATGTCAAGCATATAGCAGAGTGTGTCGATCACTGCTACCACGCAATGGCACTAGATGAACGTCGTGAATCTTTTAATATCACACGCTTAAATCCAGAAAATAAAATTGGATCTATTACTGAATTATGGTTTCGTGGCGTACATAGTGATATTGGCGGCTCCAACGATAACCCTTTACGTTCAAATATTGCACTTAACTGGATGCTAGATAGTGCACGTGATTGCGGGCTAAGCTTTGATGAAGAAAAAGCTAAAGCAGCAAAGTACAGTCAAATAAGCCTATCTGCACCCGTCATGCAAAATCAAGATGTATTTACTGACCCACGTAGAACAATCCAAGCCACAGACAGCTATCACCCAAGCGCCCTACCCACTTTAAAATTAAATGAGTCACTTAATATAAACGTAGATTCAGATAAAAAATACAACTGGTCAGGTATTCAACTAGAAAAAGATAAGCAATATCGTTTTGAAGCAACAGGCATCTGGTTTGATGCCAGCATTGAATGTGATGTGACAGGTTGGAAGACTGAAATTCTAGGTTGGGTAAAAGAAGAATTGGTCAAAAGATTTGAAGATAATCGTCGTTGCCCAGAAGCTAACTGGTTTGAACTGATAGGAGCCTACCAAGATAATGATCATTCATTATTTCGTTTAGGGGGTGCTGCTGATGGCATCGATATTACCGCCACAGAAACCGCACCTTTATGGCTATTTGCCAATGATCTTAGTTATAAATATGGTAATAATCGCGGAGAAATTTCCCTGAAAATCACCAGAATAGCTTAAACACCTTACCCAGTTACCAAGTTTTTTAAATATCTGACTTTTTTCCAAGCAAAAAAAAACCCAATCTCGTCAGAGATTGGGTTTTTAGATTTAAGAGCTTGGCAATTCCCTACTTTCACATGGAT
>WTCM01000027.1 GCA_013138595.1 Methyloprofundus sp.
TTGTTTTTGTTGTAGCTGTCCTTGTTGTGCTTCCAAATTGGATAGGTTGGATTGATCTTTATCTATTGCGTCCTGCATATCGCGTATGGACTGTTGTAAGATAATATCTGGCTGCTCTAAGGACTCCAGAATGCCGTGTATATCTGCTTTTAGCAGACGGGATGCTCTTGTTAATATATTCATGTTGTCCCCCTGTTATTGAATGGCTCGCTGTGATTGCACACTGTTCATCTGCAAGCTTTTCGCTGCACGTTTACGTTTCTTTTCTTTTTCGACAGTATTACCTCTAAAAGATTCGGCAATACTGTCTTCCATTTCTTGTAACTCAGCACCGACTTCATTCGACATTATTGGCATTGCGGCTGCCTCTTCGGCTTTAGCAAGTTTTTGGCGGTACTCAGTCATCACTTGATCGGCTTTTGCTTTATTACCATCACGTACATAAGTACTAAGCTGTTTTTGCATTCGTCCTAAATTATTTTTTAACCAACTACGCTTGTAGACAGCTTTATCAATAGAAGCGACAGCATCTTTTCTATGCTGTGCTGCAACCACCGCTAGGTTTAATTTTTCGGCTGCAATACTTTGTTTATGTTCGCCTTGGGCTTGATAAGTCAGTTGCATTGCGCCTAAAGAGTATGCGCCTGTTTCTGCGGCATTGACTTGAAAGGTCATCACAAACTGCTTGCTACGATTGTTCAATAACTGACCTGTTTTAATGGTGTAAGTATTATCTTTACTTTTACTCATGGGGTAACCACCTGCATCGATTAATGTAACCCCATCAGCAAGCTGGATTGAGAGATGACTATTAGCCGCATAAATATTTCGTGTTGCATTTAAGCTCTGTGCAAAGAGGTCACCTAGACCTGCTAAGTTTTCCAAATACGCATAACTGCCCATACCATAATCGGCGAGTGAACTCATTAAGGTTTCATTAAAATCCAAGCCCATACCAATAGAGGATAAGACCGATTCTTGTTGGGTGATTTTTGCCACAATATGACTTAGCCCAGCTAAATCAGTAATGCCTTCATTAACCTGTCCATCGGATAATAAAATCACTTTACTGGCACGGTTTTGTTCATTTGTGAGTAATAACTGCACGGTACGCGTTAAGCCATCGCCTATATTAGTACCGCCACCCACTTGAATATTATTTAAGGTGCTTAATAACTGTTCGCGGCGGCTTGCATCAACGTATGCTAAGGGCGCATGTACAATGGCATGATTAGAAAATGACACTAAGGCAAAGCGGTCTTGTTGATTTAAACGGGATAATAAATCTCGAATCGCCGCTTTTGCATAAGTCATTTTATTCTCGCCACCCATGGATCCACTGCGATCCAAAATGACAATAATATCGCTGGCGCGTTGTTCGGCTTGAGCTGTCTCTAACCTGGGTGCTTTAAGCTTAACATCCAAATAGAGAGTGCTTTGCTCACCTTGAGCGACTTTTGTTTGCGATAATTGCGCGTTCACCGTGACTGCCCCCGATTGATTAATAGGCGGGATCAAATCGGGTATATTGACCGAGGTCGCAAGTACCGCAGCAGTGATTAAGCTTAAGCAGCCAAAAGTGAATAAGCCAAAGCGGTTGTGATATAAACGATGCTTGAGGGATTGAGTTAAATGGCGCATGTCGTACTCCTGATATAGTAAAGTCAGGGTTAGTTTATGCTTGTGGAGAATACTTTTGTAGCGGCTGTTTTGTAAAAAAAATTTGCGTGGTTTTACATGATTTTTACAATTAGCTCAGCCATAAAGGCGATACTTGCTAGAGCCTGTAACAGTATTTTAAGTAAGGAGTCCAAAAAAAAATTAGGGGTCAGGAAATTAGGGGTCAGGAAATTAGGGTCTATATGCAAGACCTGACCCTTTGGTTCTTAAGCTGTATCAGTAGTGACAGCCTAACTGTATGTTTTATAAGTGTATCATCCACCACTTTAAAACCTAAAGAGCCCTTTTTTTGCTGTATACTCTTTATTATCCCTATAGAAAAAAGGATATTGCCATGTACCCATTATCACGTATTTTTGTTTTTTGTATCACTTTAGGCTTTGCAGCTATTGCACACGCCATTCCTCCAGAAGAGCGTGAAGCTTTAATTGCCCTATATCACGCAACAGATGGCGATAACTGGGACAATAACACAGGCTGGTTAGGTGTAGAAGGCACTGAATGTGATTGGTATGGGGTTAATGGTTGGGATCAAGTTAAGGAAATTGACCTATCTTCTAACGGGCTAACAGGCACTATTCCTAAAGAGCTAGGACAGCTAAGTCAGTTATATCAGTTATATTTAGGGCGTAACCAACTAACGGGTGATATTCCTAAAGAACTCGGGCAGCTCGGTCAATTAATGTACCTACATCTTAATAATAATCAACTAACGGGTAGCCTCCCAAAAGAGTTAGGACGGCTAAGTCAGTTACGTTACTGGAGTCTTAATGATAACCAACTCACAGGAAGTATCCCAAAAGAGTTAGGACTGCTAAGTCACTTATCTGAATTGAATCTTAGCAATAACCAACTCACAGGCATGATCCCCAAAACGTTAAATCAATTAGTCTCCTTGAATCTTAGCGACAACCAACTGACAGGGAGTATCCCCAGAGAATTAGGTCAACTCGGTCACTTAAACCTTAATGACAACCAACTAACAGGCACTATTCCCAGAGAGTTAAGTCAAGTATCTTCCTTAAGCCTTAGCAGTAACCAACTCACAGGGAGCATCCCCAAAGAGTTAGGGCAAGAAAATCAGCTAGGTTACTTAGACCTTAGTCATAACCAACTCACAGGCATGATCCCCAAAGAGTTAGGGCTGCTATCACCTACATACGATGACGAGTCAGTCATTTTACTGCTAAATAACAACCAACTGTCAGGCAGTCTTCCTAGAGAATTAGTCCAAGAGGTTAGCTTTTTAAACTATTTGTTAAAAGTAGAAGACAACTGTCTAGTGCTTGACTCCCCTGATTCAGTGTTTGTTATAGAGCATTACGCAGATAAGGGGGAGGCTGCCTTTGAGGAACGGTTAACATATTCCCCACAAACAAGCTGTACGAGTAAACAGCCAGCACTTAGCGATACAATCATAGACGCACGTAATGAGGCTTTAACTGCTCTATATCATGCGACAGACGGAGATAACTGGGCGGATAATACGGGGTGGTTAGCTGAAAAAGGGAGCGAATGTGAATGGACAGGAGTTTATTGCAGTTTTGGACGCATTACGGAACTTTCTCTGCCTGATAAGCAATTAGCAGGTAATCTCCCTCAAGAGCTAGAGCAACTCAGTCAGTTAACACGCCTAGAACTGAGTGATAACCAACTCACGGGCAATATTCCTCAAGCACTTGGACAGCTCAGCCAGCTAACAGACTTAGTGCTTAATGATAATCAACTCACAGGCAATATCCCCAAAGAATTAGGACAGCTCAGCCAACTAACTCACTTAGTGCTTAATGATAATCAACTCACAGGTAATATTCCCAAAGAATTAGGGCAGCTTAGTCAATTAGATCACTTGGATCTTAGTGATAACCAGCTCACAGGCAATATTCCCAAAGAATTAGGGCAACTCAGCCAACTAACTCACTTGGTGCTTAATGATAATCAACTGACAGCTAATATCCCTAAAGAATTAGGGCAGTTAAATCAGTTATGGAATTTATACCTTAGAAATAATCAACTCACAGGTAATATTTCCAAAGAACTAGGGCAGCTTAGTCAATTAAATCACTTGGATCTTAGTGATAACCAACTCACAGGCAGTATTCCTAAAGAGCTAGAGCAACTCAGTTGGTTAGACTCCTTAAACCTTAGTGATAACCAACTCACAGGTAATATCCCCAATGCCCTAGGGCAGCGAAGTAACTTAGACTCCTTGAACCTTAGCTATAATCAATTGACAGGTAGCATTCCTAAAGAACTAGGACAACTCAGTCAGTTAACTGAGTTAACTCTAAGTCATAATCAGTTAACAGGAAGCCTCCCCAAAGAATTAGCCCAAGACTTTGAGTACTACGCTTACGCTTATGATGATGGCTATGGTTACGGTTATGGCTACAATGGCTATGACTTGGAAGTCGCTAATAATCTGCTTACTCTGGACTCCCCAGATTCATTATTTGTGATGACTAGCTACAAACGCGCTCCCTACTCACATCGAGCAATATTTTTTCCGCAACAAACCTACGCTAGTAAGCTCGCCCTACTTAATGAGAGCGATTATTCCATTACTATTCCCGAATTTAACTACCTTAACAAATCTTATCAGGCAATTTTAACGCCTTATACAATGGATAATGATCCAGATGGATTTTATTGGCAACTTGAGTTTGTCGCAGAGATTAGTGCCAGAGAGGATGTATCTGCCGTCGTGCAAGAAAATTTGGATATTTCATTTCAACAAATAATTGTGGGTGATGAGGTGTTATCAACAAATTTAGAGTATGTCCCTGATGCTGATAGATTGACTTGGAAGTGGAATGGCGTTTACTCGGTGCTTTGGGAAAATGCTTTTTCATCTAAATAAGTATAAATAATTCTACATAGGATGTGCTTCGTGCCTCAGCACACCCTATACTTTTTTTTGCTGTAAACTTTTTATTATTCCTATAGAAAAAAGGATATTGCTATGTACCCATTATCACGCGCTTTTATTTTTTGTATCACTTTAGGTTTTGCTGCGATGACACACGCGGCAATTCCCTTAGCAGAGCGCGATGCGCTAATTGCTTTGTATCATGCGACAGATGGGGATAACTGGACGGATAACACGGGATGGTTAGGTAAAGAAGGCACTGAGTGTGAGTGGGAAGGAGTCTACTGCGATTTTGGACGAATCAAGGAGCTTTACCTTGATGATAACCGACTAATAGGGACTATTCCCAAAGAACTAGGGCAGCTTAGTCAATTAACTCAATTGAGGTTTAGTGATAATAGGCTAACAGGCAATATCCCCAAAGAACTAGGACAGCTTAGTCAGTTAATTTACTTAGACCTTTATGGTAACGAATTAACAGGTAGTATCCCTAAAGAGTTAGGGCAACTCAGCCAATTAACTTATTTAGACCTGAGTGGTAACGATCTCACAGGCGATATCCCCAAAGAATTAGGGCAACTCAGCCAATTAATTGACTTAGACCTGAGTAGTAACGATCTCACAGGCGATATCCCCAAAGAACTAGGGCAGCTAAGTCGGTTAACTTTTTTGGATTTTGAATATAACGAATTAACAGGCAGTATCCCCAAAGAGTTAGGGCAACTCAAGCAGTTAACTGAGTTAAATCTTAGTGATAACCTACTAACAGGTAGTATTCCTAAAGAGTTAGGGCAGCTCAGGCAATTAACTTACTTAGGACTTGGTGATAACCAATTAACAGGCAATATCCCCAAAGAGTTAGGGCAGCTAAGTAAGTTAACGTCCTTGGCTCTTGATAATAACCAATTAACAGCTAGCCTCCCTAGTGAGTTAGAAGAGCGATACCTGTTGGGCGACTTATACTTATCGCTTGATAGAGCAGCATTTCCAACAAATATCATAGAACCAGAGCGCAATGCTTTAATTGCTCTGTATCATGCAACAGACGGCGATAACTGGGAGAATAACACGGGCTGGTTAGGCGAACTAGGAAGTGAGTGTGAGTGGTTTGGAGTTCGATGTGATTCGAAACGAGTTTATAGTCTTAGCTTGAGTAATAACCAACTCACAGGAAGCCTACCTAAAGAGTTAGCGCAGTTAAATCGGTTACGCTACCTATGGCTTGGCAATAATCAACTCACAGGCAGTATCCCTAAAGAATTAGGGCAGCTAGGTAGGTTAAATATCTTGGATCTTAGTCATAACCAACTGACAGGCAGTATTCCCCAAGAGTTACTACTATCACCAATAAAAGCCGATTATATTGATGCAGAACGCGCACATTTGCTCCTAAACAACAATCAGCTTTCAGGAAGCTTTCCAAGAGGATGGGTTCAAGATGCTAAGTATTTGAACTATTACTTACGAGTAGAGAACAACTGTCTTACTCTTGATTCTCCTGACTCATTATTTGTGATTTATGACTATCAATATAGGGGGCAAGCCTATTTTTTTCCACAAACAGCCTGTACGAGAAATCAGCCGACACTTAACGAAATAGAAAAGCGTCATGATGCTTTAGTCGCTTTGTATCATGCAACAGAGGGGGGGAGCTGGAATAATAACAGCAGATGGTTGGGTGAAAAAGGGAGTGAGTGTGAGTGGGAAGGAGTCTCTTGTCATTTTGGATGGATTAAAGAACTTAAGCTTACAGCTAACAATCTAACAGGCAGTATTCCTAAAGAATTAGGACAGCTTAGTCAGTTAACTAACTTATCTCTTTGGAGCAACCAATTGACTGGCTCTATTCCTAAAGAACTAGGTGATCTAAGTCGGTTAACTTATTTGGATCTCAGTGGTAACGGACTCGCAGGTACTATACCTCAAGAATTAGGGCAGTTAAGTCAGCTAAAGAGCTTATACCTTAGCGATAACCAACTGACAGGCAATATTCCTGAAGAACTAGGGCTGTTAAGTGAGTTGGAATATTTATACCTTAGTGATAATCAACTGACAGGCAATATTCCTAAAGAGCTAGGGCTGTTAAGTGAGTTGGAATATTTATACCTTAGTGATAACCAACTGACAGGCAATATTCCTGAAGAACTAGGGCTGTTAAGTGAGTTGGAATATTTATACCTTAGTAATAACCAACTGACAGGCAATATTCCTGAAGAACTAAGGCTGTTAAGTGAGTTGGAATATTTATACCTTAGTAATAACCAACTGACAGGCAATATTCCTGAAGAACTAGGGCAATTAAGTCAGTTGCGTTATTTATATCTTAGCGACAACCAGCTAACAGGTATTATTCCTAAGGAATTAGGGCAGTTAAGTCAGTTGCATCACTTATATCTTAGCGACAACCAGCTAACAGGTATTATCCCGAAACAACTAGGGGAATTAAGTCAATTATGGAACTTATACCTTAGTAATAACCAACTGACAGGTAATATTCCCAAAGAACTAGCGGGGCTAGGAGAGCAAAGCGTATTAAATAAGTTAGATATTAGAGGCAATCAGTTAACAGGTAATATCCCTAAAGAATTAGGGCAATTAAGTGAGTTAGATTATTTATATCTTAGTGATAACCAACTCACAGGTAGTATCCCCAAAGAGTTAGGGCTGTTAGGTTTAAATCGCTTATACCTTAGTGATAATCAGTTAACGGGAAGTCTTCCGAAAGAGTTAATTCAAAAATCTGCTTATTCAAGCCCAGACTTGGAGGTCGAGCATAATTTTCTGAACCTTGATTCCACTGATTCATTATTTGTGATTGAACACTACCAAGATAAAATAGTAAAAGGTCGAACAATATTTTTTCCACAAAAAGAAGGCTTTACTGAAGCTCAGCTACCCCGCCTTAGCAATAGTGATCTTGTCATTACGATTCCCGAACTTAATTTATTTGATACCTTTTATAAAGCCGTTTTAATACCTTATAGAATGGAAAGCGATCCCGAAGGGTTTTATTGGCAGCTTAAGTCTACAGTAGAGGTTAGTGCTAAAGAAGATGTTGCTGTGGTCGTGCAAGAGAATTTGAATATTTCATTTGAACAAATGATTATTGGTGTAGGTGCTATATCAACAAGCTTAGATTATGTGCCCGATGCTAATGCCAACACATTGATCTGGAAATGGAATGGAGCTTATTCAACACTTTGGAGTAATGATTTTTTTATCCCCATAAAATAACAAGGAGTTATGTCATGTATCAACTTTCACGTATTCTTATTTTTTGTTTCACTTTTAGGACTTTCGCAAATTGAGCATTTAGGTGTATTTTATACCCCATGATAACAAAACAAAAATACATAGAATATCTGATTTGTACGCCTATTAATTATACCTGCACTAACTTGTCTGAACATTTGGAGTGTATTAGTCATGATGTCATCAGTAATTTTTTGAAGAAAAAATTAGGGGTCAAAAAATTAGAAAATTAGGGGTCAGAAAATTAGGGGTCAAAAATTAGGGGTCACAAAAATTAGCAAAAATTAGGGGTCAAAAAATTAGGGGTCAAAAAATTAGGGGTCAGGTCTTGTGTTTTGCACAAAATACATAAAATATGCAATATGCAAGACCTGACCCTTTGGTTTTGTTTCTTTGGTTTTGTGACCCTTTGATTTTGTATCGTACAACAAGCTTGTCGTGCGTACAGTTTTTATAAAAATAAAATATAGGGATCTTGCTCAATATCTAAAGGGGTAGCAGATATTTTATTTAGGCTATTTCACTGCATAGGGTGTATTACATATACCTTAGAGCTGCCGATATTTAAATAAAACAGTGAGCTAAGACTCGGTAGAAAAAAGTTAAATTAGAGGTATAGTTCTTTGTAGGCCTGGTTTTACCGCATTTACAAAGAGTGCTACAATTCTTTTGCTAGTAGAAAGGTTAGGTGGAAATGTAAGTGTAAGTGTAAGTGGTGAGTTGTAATAAAAAATAGTAGAGGTCATTGTAGTGTTAGAGCTTAAAGGGTACAAAATAGAAAAGAGTGAAAAATGCAAAAGTGAGGAGTCTAGTTACTTATTAACAGCAGAAAACAAAAAGATAGCCGAAGTGCCAGGTCATGTTCTCGAAGCATTCTTTCGCCTTAAAGATGATCGCTATCTTGTACTTTTAACGGATAATTTGCCATACGAGGAATGCTTGCATATTGTGTTGTTAGATAGTCAATATTGCATGTTAGATCAAGTCGATATCTATCAAGCTTACACTAGCGGTATTTTATCCAATGTAAAAATTCTTGGGGATTTTGAGTTGGTTGTTGATTTTCTGGAGAATCAACAGTTTCACGTCATGATAGCGGTATCTCCGAGCTACAGCATAAGGCGAATATACACATCAGATCCGATTCATTATGCAAGGCGTTTTAATAAATGTTATTTAACCGTTAATTATACTAAGTCAATAGGTGGCGAATATGGATAAAACAACAAGCTATATTACTCATAAGGATGTGCAGAATGCTTTCACTGAAATGGAAGTACAAGCTGTCAATTTTGGTAGTCGACTTATTAAAGACTCAAATACTCGCGCTATGTATATGGCTCAGACAAAGTCCATGTCAAATGAACTTGCAGCAGCCTATAAATCTGGTGTACTTACTCCTAAACAAGCTGCCGAGGCAGCACATAAAATGCGCAATGAAATTATGGAGCTTGCGCGTGTAAAAAGTAGTGATACTGGAAAAGCAAAAGCTAGGGCGCTTAAAGCAAAGGGGCTAGATTTAAATGCATTGACAGAGAGGTATGCCCAGCAAGTTTTTAAGAAACCTTTTGTACAATTGACTGATGTGCAGAAAAATCAAATATACAGAGGGATTGTGGATAGTGCGGGTCGTGCTAATCCAAAAATTAGCGCAAAAGCATCAAGTCTCGGTAAAATAGGAAAAGGCCTTTGGCTGCTGACTGCTTGTGTCGCTATTTATAATGTGTCAGTTGCAGATAACAAAATTAAAACAGCAGGGCGAGAAGTTACCAATGTTGCAGGTGGGTTTGCTGGAGGTGCGGCAACTGGAGCAGTGACAGCAATATGGTTAGGCCCTATAGGTGTTGCGGTTGGCGTTATTGTGGGAGGGACTTTGGGAGCAATAATGGCTGATCAGGTGTATGTTGAAGTGGCTGGGGTTGATGGCGATTTTGCGAGGGTATTTATTCCACGCTTCACTAATATGGCAAGTACAGATGAAGACGGTATGGCGAAAGCATTATTAGCGGAGTGTAGTTATGAACTGGATAAAGTTTATGCTATTTTTATCCAACTAAATGATAAGTATTCGACAGATGCTGATGACATCGCCCTCATTTATGTGAACTTGATTAAATCAAACGCTAGTGCACATGTTAAAGATGCCTTTGGTGCTCATCACGCACTTAGAGAGTATTTAGTTATGATTCTGGATGATGGCTGGACTTCAGCTGAAGAGCTTAGCTGTATTCAGTATTTAAGATGTTTTTCATAAAAACTCTCTGAATAAGATTATCGTACCACAGTCTGTAGGCTGGAGTAGCGTTAGAGGCTGTACAAGTATTATCAAAATATAGCCCAAAATATATTTTGGTATTCTTACTTAAAGCACTTTCATAACCTCGGTAGCATTGACGACACTCTTGAAATAGCACTTATTTATATTGTAAGAGTGTCGCTATTTTTAGATGACTTATGTTGGCATTTAAAAAATGGAATATGAGTCACTCCATTCATAGATATAACGCACACAGCCGCCTCGTCCACCTGCTTTGATTTGAAATTTTTTGGATTCAGAGGAGCCAGCATAACCCAGTTCTGGTGCGGTATACGTTCCCGACCATGAGGCTGAACTAGGGGTGGCCTTATTCCAGTTGACAGCAACTGATTCCGTATTGATGTAAGTTTTTGATGCGGTCACAAAACCACACTCAGTTGTATATTTATCCATATACATAAATATATAATCATCCGCCCCCCATTGTTCAATAGGGTTGGATCTTGTTAGGCTGAGAGTTGCAGGATAAACTGCTCCTGGAATTAATGTCTCTGGTGGTGAAGTCCATGAACCTGTGAAGGTAACGCTTTCTGAATAGTCCCAATTACAAGCATTATCAGAGACAGAACTCGTTGTGCTGTAGCTACCTGCTGAAATATTCCCAGAGACGATATAACAGGTGTTCTTGTATTGATCGTAGTTTGATAAGGCGATTGTTTCTGCAAGCACCCAAAAACCGTCATCGACAGGTGGTTGGCTTGAAGGCTCTACATAATTCAAGCATCGATTGCTTTTTAACCAGCTTAATTTATCTTTCTGGTACGCGGCTTTAATCTCTGCTCTATTTCCTTCTCTTAATTTGTATTTAGTGATAAATAAAGCGTGAGACTCAATATCAGATTGGGTCGGTGCTAAATTAGGGTCACTGCAATTTCTGGATGAGTTTTTAAGGTCTAATTCAGTTTTAGTGACATAAGCTAAATATTGCTGCAATAAATCACACTGACTTGCGGAGCCGACTCCACCTGACCTTTTTTTGAGCACTTCTATTTCAGAGGTACTTAAGTTTAAATAACTGGCTTTAACTTGTTGTAGTTTTTCTCGGTCTGCTGTCATCTGTGGCTCTTGTGCATACAATGCGCGCATTTTTTCTTCAAGATACTCAGAGACAGCATTATCATCATAATCTTTGTTTTGTGATTTTAAAATTTCACGTATTTTTTGATCCGCATATTTATTAGTGGATAAGACTGATGCATTAACCACATCTTCCCAATTCCCGCCTGATCCTTTGTAAATTTTATAAAGCTCATGAAATGCGTTATCAGCTAAGGTATCTTTTGCGTATTTAACCGTTTGTATCACTGTCTTTGCAGCGGTGGTATAAAGAGGAAAGGCATGATTCGCGATACCTTCAGCTAATGCTTGTGCAGCTAGCTTGTAATCTGTTTCAACGACTCCCCCTGCTGTTTTTGCAGCCGCTTGAACATTCGCCGGGATATTATTTCCCCATATTTGCTTGATAAAAATCTGATATTCGTCAGGGGTTAAACTTTTCATTAATGTAGAGCTGACATAAACCCCCAATGTTGCTTCGTCAACCTTTCCATTTGCCATCATTTCTAAGACGACATCTTTGCTATCTGCAATAGCAGCAACAATTTTCTGTGTGGTTTGCGATGATAAAGCCGTTAATGAGCTATGTCCTGCTAATGAAAACACCATATCGGTTAGCTGCTGGGATAAATTATTATCTGCTTTAAAACCTGCAATCAATTGTGTTTTTTTATCAATACATTGATTAAGTTCAGTCTCTAGTTCTGCTTTATGACTAATTGATGCAGCACTCCTTGCCATTTGAATAGAGTAAGGGGGGGTATACGTCCCTAATAAAATGCCATCTGTCGCCATCATGGTTTGTAGTTGGCTGGAAGCGGCATAATTGATTAATATGCTTTGCTCACCATCTTCGCCATTCCAAGGCAATGCTAAAGGGCTTAAAAAGGCCGTATTAGAATAATCTAAATAGTCTTGATTAACATAGGCGAACAGTTGGTCAGATTGGCTGGATACAATAAAAATTTGTTGCTCATCTGGGGTCATGGAATAAAGTATAAAACCTTTTGGATGAACGTTAGAAAAAATAAAGTTTGTTTCTATATCCAATATAAAATCAATATCATAAAGGCGCTCATTAATAGCCACATCAAATAATCTGATTCTTGCAGGAGGGCCAAATATATCGGCACTACTTAGGTTGAAGTCTAATTCCAATTCTGGGAAACTATCTGTCCAGCGTGGAAAGTCCGTGGGTGGGTCGCCAGTTCCAGCACCAATAACTTTCAGTACTAAGTCTTTAGGTGTAAGTTGAATAGTAAGGTCTGCCCAATGGTTAACGCCATTTATTTTTAGCTGTGTTATGCGTACTGAGCCAGTACTCGCTTGTACAATCGCGGTTTCAAAGTCCAGTGTTGATGCCATGCCGAAGGGCTGATAAGAGCGGCGTAAGCGGTAATATTCCGTACTAAATTCAGGGACTGGAAGGAATAAGTCAATATTGTCTTCATCGATATTTAAGGGGCTAATATCTGCAGTAACCGCATTAAACCACAGTATTAGAATGGAAATTAAAAAAATCTGTTTGGTTTTCATGTTCAGCTCCCTTT
>WTCM01000264.1 GCA_013138595.1 Methyloprofundus sp.
ATTGGTCAGCGCCATGCTTTAGATATGATTGCCAAACGGGTACAAACCTCGCGTGCCAGCATGGATAACCCCAGTAAACCGATTGGTGTTTTCCTCTTATGTGGTACTTCAGGTGTGGGTAAAACGGAAACAGGTCTAGCCTTAGCAGAGGCACTGTATGGCGGTGAAGAAAATATTATCACCATTAATATGAGCGAATACCAAGAAGCACACTCGGTGTCTACACTAAAAGGTTCACCTCCAGGTTATGTCGGTTATGGAGAAGGCGGAATTTTAACCGAAGCGGTACGCCGTAGACCGTATAGTGTGATCTTATTGGATGAAGTTGAAAAAGCGCATCCTGATGTCCATGAAATATTTTTCCAAGTGTTTGATAAAGGTTGGATGGAAGATGCAGAAGGGCGTTTTATTGATTTTAAAAACACCATTATTTTACTCACCTCGAATGCAGGTACAGAGTTAATTACCAACCTCTGTAAAGATCCCGATTTAATGCCTGAACCCGAAGGTATCGCCAAAGCACTACGTGAGCCATTATTAAAAATATTTCCAGCGGCGTTATTAGGGCGTTTAGTCACGATTCCTTATTACCCACTGAGTGATGAAATGTTACAAACCATTATTAAGTTACAATTGGGACGTATAGAAAAACGTGTGATGGAAAATCACAGTATCCCCTTTGGCTATACTGATGATGTGGTTGGGCTGATTGCTGAGCGTTGTAGTGAGTTAGAAAGTGGTGCTAGAGTCGTCGATGCGATTTTAACCAACACCGTTTTACCGACTATTAGTCAGCAGTTTTTAACGCAAATGATCGCAGGAGACGTTATTTCAGCGATTAATATCAGTGTCGTAGACAGTGAGTTTCATTATCAGTTTGAATAAGTCAAGTGAGTACCTTGTAGGATGAGCAAAGGAGGTACGACGTGCCCACCTGTATATTGAAAGATACCATCCCTACAAGGGATGTTATCTTTTAGGTATACTTTAAACTTGTAATCCCAGTTGTTTGTTGATAATGAGAGCTTATAAAAACAGGAGTCCAAAACAAGTTTTGGACGTTTTAAACATAGACAAAGTTTATTTCAACAGTTAGCAGGTTATTAATATGGCAGCCACTCAAGAAAATCGAGAAATAGAAATTATCACGCCTCTAGGGACAGACGTGTTATTACTGATGGATTTAAATATTACCGAAGAGCTAGGGCGGCTATTTACCATTAATGTTGAAGTCGCGAGTGAAGAGAATATTAGCTTTGAAGACTTACTCGGTGAAAATGTCTCTATCCGTCTAAATTTACCCGAAGGAAAGCGGTTTTTTAATGGGCATGTGACGAATATTTCACAATCGGTTGATGAAGGAGAATATGCACGTTACCAACTCACGATACAGCCGTGGCTATGGTTTTTAACACGCACCGCCGACTGCCGTATCTTTCAAAACAAAACTGTTCCCGAAATTATTAAAGAAGTCTGTAGCGACTTAGGCTTTACCGATATTGACGATAAATTAACCGCTACCTATCGCCAGTGGGAATATTGCGTGCAATACCGAGAAACTGCGTTTCATTTTCTCAGCCGTTTAATGGAGCAAGAAGGCATTTACTACTTCTTTACCCATGAACAAGGCAAACACACTTTAAATCTTGCTGATGCCTTTGGTTCACATAGCCCTATTTCAGGTTATGAAGAAATCTCTTATTATCCCCCTGATAGCACAGTGAATCGGGAGGATGATAAATGCATTACTAACTGGTTTTTAAGCAAACAAATTCAACCCGGCAATTACGCACTCAATGATTATGATTTTGCCCGCCCTAAAGCTGACTTAAAGGCAAGCTCAACGGTCAGTCGTTCACACAGCGAAGACGCACATGAAATCTTTGATTACCCTGGTGAATATGTAGAAAGCAATGATGGGGATGATTACGCACGTAAACGTATCGAAGAACTACAATGGCAATATGAACAAGCACAAGGTCAGGGGCGAGCGCGTGGCTTAATGACAGGGGGCTTGTTTACGTTAAAAAAATACCCTAGAGACGATCAAAATCGTCAATATCTGGTCATTTTTGTCAATCATCATGTCAGGTTAGACAGTTATGAGGCAAACGGTGGGTCAGGCGCGGTGTATAGCAATGCTTTTACCGCGATTGAGAGTAATACCGCCTATCGCTCCCCACGTATTACCCCTAAACCTATTGTACAAGGGCCACAAACGGCCTTAGTGGTAGGGCCGTCAGGGGATGAGATTTATACCAATGAGCATGGGCAAGTGACCTTGCAATTTCATTGGGATAGATATGGTGAAAAAGATGAAAATTCGTCTTGTTGGGTGCGTGTTTCGCAGCTTTGGGCAGGGAAGACATGGGGAGGTATACATATTCCACGTATCGGGCAAGAAGTGATAGTCGAATTTTTAGAGGGTGATCCTGATCGACCTATCATCACAGGGCGAGTGTACAATGGCGACCAAACGCCCCCCTATACTTTACCAGCCAATAAAACCCAAAGTGGCATTAAAAGTCGCAGTTCAAAAGACGGTACTAATGCAAATTTTAATGAAATTCGTTTTGAAGATAAAAAAGGCGAGGAAGAACTTTATATTCATGCCGAAAAAGACCGTACCCAAATTGTTGAAAATGATGATAGTTTAAAAGTCGGTTTTGACAAAAAGGACAGTGGCGACCAAACGATTGATATATATAACGACAGAACCGTGACTATCGACCAAGGGACGGATACCCTATTGATTAAAACAGGCGACCGTATTGTCACCGTCAATAGTGGCGACCGTACCACAACGATAAAGTCAGGGGATGATACCTTAAAAGTTAATTTAGGCGACCACCTAGTAACGATTGGAGCAGGTAAACAAGTGACTAAGGCAATGACCTCCATTGAATTAAAAGTAGGGGCTAATAGCATTAAGTTGACTCAGTCAGGCATCACCATAAAAGGGATGATGATTAAAATCCAAGGATCGACAATGGCTGAAATGAAAAGCCCGATGACCACGGTAAAAGGGGATGCCCTGTTAACGCTGAAAGGCGGTGTTACCATGATTAATTAAAGGAGAATTACCTTGAATTTAACAAAAATAACCCAAACTAAAGCCAGTGAGATTACCGCTTTATTTGAACTAGAAGAGCAAGGGGAAGCTTTATTAACCGAAGAGATCAGCCCCGCTAATTTTATGCAAGCCTTGCTTGAAGAAGAAGACTATCTGGATTTAGTTAGCTTTTTAGCCTACGCTTTACCCAAAAGAGAAGCGACATGGTGGGCATGTTTAGCCGCACGTAATCATTTAAATGAGCAAAGCAGTGATGATGAACAAAAAGCGGTTGAGCTAGCAGAAGCGTGGGTGTATGACCCAACGCCTGAAAATTGCCAAGCCACCTCCGCTGCAGCAGAAGCGGCAGGGCTTGAAACGGCTGTGGGTTGGGCAGCAATGTCTGCATTTTGGAGTGGCGATAATATCTCTCCTATCGAGGATAATGTAGTTAAACCTGCGGATGACCTTTACGCAAAAGCGGTGGTCGGCGCAGTGATGTTAGCGTGTGTGTTAGGGGAAGCAGAAAAAATTCAAGAAAAATACCAATTACTCACTCAGCAAGGCATCAATATTGCTTCTGGTGGCAACGGTAAAATTGACAGTGATTAGGAGCTTATCATGGGAATGCCCGCATCAAGAATAACAGATATGCATGTTTGTCCAATGTTTACAGGACCTGTACCGCATGTAGGTGGGCCGATATTACCTCCTGGTGCTGTAACGGTATTAATTGGTTGTTTACCTGCCGCTAAGTTAGGCAATATGGTGGTCTGTGTTGGGCCGCCTGATGTGATTGTTAAAGGCTCTGCAACGGTGCTGATTAATAAAATGCCTGCCGCCAGAATGGGAGATAGTACGGCACATGGTGGGACGATTGTGTTTGGGTTGCCTACTGTTTTGATTGGAGGTTAGGGATGGCAGCCAATAGAAAGCCTGGACCTGCTATGTGTACTGTCGCACAAGACCCTAATAACCCTGTAAGGCAGACGGGGATTGTGAATGGTATTGATACACAGGCAGAGAATAATGCTCGCTTAGAAGAGGAAAAAGAAGAAATTGCCTTAGATATTATTCAGTTTATCTTAGATATTTCAGGCATTATTGACCCCAGCCCACTTTCTGATGGAAGTAATGCACTTATATCATTGGCTCGTGGCAATTGGTTTGATGCCTTTATTAGTACCGTGAGTATTATTCCTTTTGCCGATATAGTAAAGATTGGTAAATTTCCTAGGTATTTGGAAACAATTCAGAAGGCAATTAAACTTGCCAAAAAAGATATTCGTTGGGCAGCTGAGTTAAATGAGCTTTTTTTGAAATTGAAAAAAGTTGTGGATGTGGTGTATGACTGGGGAGCTGATAAATTATCTGCAGCGGCTAGTAAGACACTTAAGCAGGTTAAAAAGGAAATTGATGATTTTCTTGAGGCTTATGCGAAAGAGCCTAAAAGTATTGATGCTAGGCAGGATGTTTATTATAATACTGGGGGGAGTGGGAAGGCTAATGGTGTTTCTGGAAAGTCTGATGTCTCCAGAAAAAGGGATGTACCACCACCAAAAAGAAATGAAATTGAGCTTGAACCGGGTCAAAAAGGTGGTTGGAATAAAGAATTAAATGGAAAATTAGAGCCTAATACTGATTATAAAGTTGGTAATAAAACATACAAAACGGATGATCAGGGACGGGTGGCAAGAGTTGAAGGAGAATTGACTCTCAGTAAGCACGACCGTAATACTCATCAACAGGGTAAGTCAGGGAAAGAAGGTGGTATTAAAGATGGTCTTAAGAAAGATGATGGAGGGCATTTAATTGCTTCTATCTTTGATGGTGCAGGAGAACAAATTAATTATGTCCCTATGGATTCTAACCTTAATAGAAGTGCTTGGAAGAAAATGGAAAATACGTGGGCTGAAGCTTTGAAAAAAGATCCTGTGCCAGTAGTTAAAGTTAGTATTATGCCCGTTTACTCGAACTCTAAAAGACCAAATGAGTTTCTTGTAGTATACTGGATTGATGGAGAAAAAACGGTGGCTTATTTTGAAAATATAAAAAGGTAAACAGTGAATGACTAGAATAATTGATGAAGTTTATGAAAGTATAGCTCAAAATATTGTAAACGTTATTTCAGATGATTGGAGTAATGCTACTTTAAAAGTAGAGTTTTATATAAATGCTATGGAGTTAAAGGCTACTTATTTAACATTGTCAGGTAAAACTAAAGACCTTGATACTATTCCTCAGATGTTTAAGGATTTTAAAGATTTATATTTTATTATGACTAAAGAAGGAGAGCTCCATAAGTGGAATCGAGCGACTTTTAAGTTAGCACCAACAGGTAAGTTTAGTATTGATTTTGATTGGGATCAAGAATTAGCTGATGAAATTGAACGCCTTAAATAACAAGAAAGAAAATCAAGGAATGAATCATAAAGCCAATTAGCTTTGAGAATCAAGGAGAGAATCAAGGGGTCAGCCAGCTTGATTTTAACCCAAGACTTTGATATAGTTTCTTTATGGCACGTTTACCTAGAATTGTAATTCCAAATCAGCCTCTGCATATCATGCATCGGGGCAATAATCGTCAGGCTATTTTTAGAACTGAAGACGACTTGTTGCGCATAAAAGAAGATATTGCTTATGCCTTATCAAAAACAGGTTGTGCATTACATGCCTATGTAATTATGACTAATCACCTTCATTTACTTGTTACCCCAAAAGATAAACAGCAGCTTGCTAAGTTTATGCAAGCAATGGCGAATAGATATGTTCGATATTATAATGCCACCTATAAGCAAACAGGCACAATTTGGGAGGGGCGTTTTAAATCGTGTTTGGTTGATAGTGAACACTATTTATTTAGCTTATACAAATATATTGAACTGAATCCTGTTAAAGCCGCTATGGTTGATAATGTGGCTGATTATAAGTGGTCAAGTTATCGGCATAATGCCTTAGGTGAAATAGACGAGCTTATTAAAGAGCCTGAAATGTATATGAAATTAGGGCGTGATAAAAAACAACGTTATCAAGCATATCGAGCTCTATTTGAGCAATTAGATATTCGGCAGCAACAAAATCAGATCACAAAAGCAACCTTAAAGGGTGAAGTTTATGGTAGTAATGTCTTTCATGCTAAAATTGCTCAATTGCTTGATAGGGTCACTAAGTTAACATCACATGGTGGAGATAGGAAAAGCGAAGAATATCGAGGGAAGGTTTAGAAAAATCAAGTTGGCTGACCCCTTGATTGAAAAATCAAGTTGGCTGACCCCTTGATTCCCTTGACTTGACAGATCCTAAAAAATCAAAGGCATGGGAGTATGATAAAGCCTTAGAATATGAACAAAAAGTAGAAAATAAGCTGATTAAAGGTTATAAATATGACAAGTCAATTGAGCTATCGCGAAAGGCTAGAGAGCAAGGTTATAATGCTATTAAATTTCCAAGCAAACGTGGTGCAGAAGGTGCAACCAATATGGTTATATATCACACCGATAAAGTACCCGTTAATAATGTATTAAGTCCAGAAATGATTATGCCTGCAACTAAATAGTGGAAAAAATGAAATTGATTACATTGCTTGAGAAAAAATGGGAATGTCCGATGCACGGAAAATTCACAGAATATGAAGTACCAGAATCTATAACTCAACTTGCCTATAAAGCTTTTTATTTCGTCACAAGGGCTGGTGAAGCAGGTATTTTAGATTGTTTGAGCGAAGAGTCTGAAGGAATGATGAGTATAGAAGAAATCTTCGATAAATTATTTAAGGAGAAATATGATTTTAAAGACTTTAGGATTAACAGTATGCGTCAAGATGCTTGGCGATATTTTTCTGATAAATCAGCCAATAATGACATATGGTTTTTAAACCATATGGTTGGTTCCCCTTTTAAAAGAAACCCAATTAATGAGGAAATAGAGTCGATTAAATTTATTGAGGAAAAAGAAATAACTGTTCAGCTACAAGAGATAAGCTATAAAAAATGGTTAGGTCTATCTAAAGAAGAACAGCTTAAGCAGATACGTTTATTTTTAGATAATCCAGTAGAAGGTAGTAACTACATTTTTAATCATACTTTTCATAGCTAGAAATCAGAAATCAAGGGGTCGAAATCAAGGGGTCAGCTAACTTGATTTATAAACCATCCCACTGTATAGTGATTTAATGGCAAGATTATCAAGAATAGTAGTCCCCAACCAGCCTTTGCATATAATGCATCGAGG
>WTCM01000146.1 GCA_013138595.1 Methyloprofundus sp.
CTAATGCCTCCCTATTAGATGAAGCAACGGCGGCAGCTGAGGCAATGAACATGAGTCGTAGGTTAAGTAAAAGCGCTTCCAATACCTATATTGTTGACCAGCATTGTCATCCACAAACCATTGCGGTATTAGAAACGCATGCCGAGTCACTAGGCTTCGAGATACTGCTATTAGATATTTTACAGGACTTTAATGAACAGCCTTGTTTTGGTGTGCTTGCGCAATATCCTAATACGTTGGGGGAGGTGCATGATTATCAAGAGTTAGCTAAGCGTAGTCAAGAAAAGCAAGCATTACTTTGTATCGCCAGTGATTTACTGAGCTTAGTGTTACTTAAAGCCCCTGCTGATTTTGGCGCGGATATAGTCCTAGGGAGTGCGCAACGCTTTGGCGTACCAATGGGCTATGGTGGCCCTCATGCAGCTTTTTTTGCCACTAAAGAGATCTATAAACGCTCAATGCCAGGTAGGATTATTGGTGCCTCTAAAGATAGTCATGGCGATATTGCTTATCGTATGGCACTGCAAACGCGAGAACAACATATTCGCCGCGAAAAAGCGACCAGTAATATTTGCACTGCGCAAGTTTTACTGGCGATTTTATCGGGTTTTTATGCGATTTATCATGGTGAAAAAGGCTTAAAACTGATTGCAGGACGGGTGCATCGTTATACGCAAATATTAGCTCAAGGTTTGCAAGAATTGGGCTACTCAATACAGAGTGAACAGTATTTCGACACTCTTATTATTGCAACGCCCGCAAAAGCGAAACGGCTTGCAGCAAAAGCTGAGGCGGCACATATTAATTTACGTCTGATTGATAGAGATACTTTGGCTATTTCTTTGGATGAAACCAGTTCGCGTCAGTTAATCCGAGAGCTATGGCTTATTTTTGCAGCCTCTACACAAAAAGTTCCTGAATTATTAGAGATAGACCAGGCAATTAGCGAGTGTATAGAGCCTAGGTTATTACGCGGTGATGCTATTTTGCAACACCCTGTTTTTAATGCTTATCATTCAGAAACGGAAATGATGCGTTATATACGTCGCTTAGCCGCCAAAGATATTGCCTTGGATCGTGCGATGATTCCATTAGGTTCCTGTACGATGAAGTTGAACTCAGCGACTTCTATGCAAGCGATTTCATTTTATGAATTCAGTAATTTACACCCTTTTGTGCCGTATTATCAGGCACAAGGTTATCATCAGTTATTTGAAGAGCTGGAAAATATGCTCTGTGATTTAACCGGTTTTAGTGCTTTTTCATTACAGCCCAATGCAGGTTCTCAAGGGGAGTATAGTGGCTTATTAGTGATACGCCGTTACCATCAATCACGTCAGCAAGCACAGCGTAATATTTGCCTAATTCCTGAGTCCGCACATGGTACTAACCCCGCAAGTGCAATACTGGCGGGTTATCAATTGGTGAATGTTCCTTGTGATCAACAGGGAAATATTAATATGACCGCGCTTAAGTTAATTCTTGCAGAACACGCGCAGCAGCTTGCTGCGATTATGATCACTTACCCCTCTACACATGGTGTGTTTGAAGAAGGCTTCTGTGAGGTCTGTGAATTAGTGCATGAGGCGGGCGGACAAGTGTATTTAGATGGCGCAAACTTTAATGCACTACTAGGCTTAAGCAAGCCTGGGAAAATAGGCGCAGATGTGGCACATCTTAATTTACATAAAACCTTTAGTATTCCACATGGCGGAGGTGGGCCAGGCGTAGGACCTATTGGAGTGGGAGCGCATTTAGTGGATTATTTACCCACCCACCCAGTGGTGAGTGCGGTCAATCCAGTTAAAAATAAACAAGCGAGTATAGGCACTATTTCTGCTGCGCCGTGGGGCTCAGCAAGTATCTTGACGATTTCGTGGTCCTATATTGCGATGATGGGCGCGGCAGGGCTAAAAAAAGCAACCTTATGTGCTATTTTAAATGCTAATTACATTGCTAAAAAATTAGCGTCACATTATCCTATTTTATACACGGGTAAAAATGGCTGGGTGGCACACGAATGCATTATAGATTGCAGTGGATTTAAAAAAAGCAGTGGTATTAGCGTCAATGATATTGCTAAACGCCTGATAGATTATGGTTTTCATGCACCCACTGTTGCCTTTCCTGTGCATGATACCTTAATGATAGAACCGACTGAAAGTGAAAATAAAATTGAATTGGATCGGTTTTGTGTTGCCTTGATTGCGATTAGACAAGAAATTGCTGAGATAGAGTTGGGCAATGCAGATAAGCAGGATAACCTATTACGTAATGCTCCGCATACATATAAAAGCCTGATTGCCGAGCATTGGTCGCATGCTTATTCCAGACAGCAAGCCTTTTTTCCTATGAAATTTCAGCAACAAGATAAATACTGGCCGCCTGTGGGACGGATTGATGAGGCTTATGGGGATCGACATTTAGTGTGTCAGTGTCTTTAGTTTTGTTGAATTTAATAGTAATAGGCGGTGCAAGGGAATATGCCACCGCTTTTTTTGCTATGACATTAAATTAAGCGCCCATAGCCATCTTTACCTCTTGTTGAATCCTCAGTCGCTTGTCTAATTAAAGGTTCCATAGCATTTAAATCTTCAGCAAAAACTTTTTCAAAGTCGGCTGTTTCACTTCTGCACTTGTCTAAATAGATTTCAATATCATTTAATAACGTACGTGTTGTCTCAATAAGTACGCCTACTTTATCTTCATAGCGTTCGCGTTCATAAAGAGCCATACCCACTTTCCATATCTCCTCCTGAGTGGGGGCAGACACTTGGTGAGACTGTTTATACTTGTTAAAAGTAGCATTAAATTTTGTCGAAGCATCTTTTAATTTTACCTGATTAGAATCAATTTTATCGGCTAAATCTTTTAAGTTTTTAGCACTAAATTTGGCATACTTTCTTAACGACTCTTTACTTTCATTGGCCGCCATATTCTTATATTTTTCAGTTTTTGATTTCTGCCGTTTGCTATGTACCTTATTAATCGCTTGATCAAATGCAAGATTGACAGCTGCGCCTACCATAGGAACAGGGATAAGACCAATCGTTTTTTGGAATGCTTTTTTGGGCAGCCCTTGTATTTGTTTACGCCCTTTATACCAAACTTTTACCGTCATTTTATGCTTAAATGAGGATGAGCGTGCAGCCACTAACAACTTCGCCTCTTTCATGAGCTTATCACCAAAATCATTCATATCTACTCTCCTGAAAAAATATTAATATTGATTGTTTATTTGTCATTTAATACATAGGGGATGCTGTAGTAGTAAGGATAATGCATCTTATTCTTATATACGTAAAGCCCAGAATGATTGTACTCTCTAATATTCTAAGCCGCTATACTCTAGGTAAGATTTATGCTGCTTTTGTCTACTTGCATAGATAGCGATGCCTTTTGCACTGTATCAATGCTAGAATTATTAAGCTTTTCACTTTGCTGCGACTTTAAACTATGACTGACACGCGAAAACTTTCTGCTAAATCATTGAAACTGCAAATTAATCCTGCAGATTTTTCTACTCTTCCTGATTCAACGGAAAGCCAGAAGGCGACTATTCTTGGTCAAGAAAGGGCGCAGTCTGCGCTAAACTTTGGCGTAGCAATGCAAAATCCAGGTTATAACATTTTTGTGATGGGCGAACCTGGTACAGGGCGTTTATCCATGATTAATAATCATTTAGAGCCTATTTCTGGAGAGCAGGAAACACCACCATCTTATGCCTATGTCGAAAATTTTGAAAATAATCGCGAACCTGTGGCAATTGAATTACCTGCGGGGCAAGCACAAGCGTTTTGTAAAGATATAAACCGTTTGCTGGATAATTTAATTGCCACTTTTCCTGGTGCTTTTGAAAGTCCCAGTTATATGCAAAAAAAGACCGCGATTGAACGTAGTTTTAGTCAACGCTATAACAGTGCTATTGATGTGATTGAGCAATGCGCTAAAGCAAAAAATATTGCCTTATTTCGAGATACCGAGTCCATTACATTTGCGCCGATTCGTGATGAAAAAGTCTTGGATGAAGAGCTGTTTAACCAACTGCCTCAAGTAGAAAGAGAGACCTTTCATAAAGACACAGAAGACTTAGAAGATCAGTTAGGCGATGCCTTAATCGAGCTTCCTCAGTGGCGACGTACCTTGATGGAAGAAAGCCGTCAACTTGATAATGCCACGATACGCCTAGCCATCTCGCCTTTATTTAAAGAGCTCACTGAACGCTATCAAAATATTGATAATGTGATTACTTATCTTAGCGAGATTAAAAAAGATTTAAACGAAACTATCAAAGACTTATTTGTGCAAACACAGTCCTTAGAGGGGATTAGTGACAGCATGAAAAAGCAACTCTTAAAAGATCAGTATCAGCCGAATATTCTAATTGACTATAAAGAAAAATCAGGCGCACCCGTTATCTATGAGTCTAACCCCACCTATCAAAACCTCTTTGGGCGTATTGAATACAGTAGTGATCAGGGTGCATTAACCACTAATTATCAACGTATTTGTGCAGGCTCTTTACATCAGGCAAATGGTGGCTATTTAATTTTAGATGCCGATAAATTGTTAATGGCTCCCTTTGTATGGGAAGCACTTAAGCGTGCGATACAAGCAGGGCGTATCGAAATTGAATCGCCTTATTCAGAGCTGGGTATTAATACGGTGACTTTAAAACCTGAAGTCATTCCGTTTAATATTAAAATTATTTTAGTCGGTTCGCGTGAAATCTATTATTTACTGCATGACTTAGACGATGAATTTAATGAAATGTTCCGTGTTCTAGCGGACTTTGATTATGATATTCCACGCACGGCAGGTAATATGCAGGCTTTTGCACAATTGATGATACAGCAAGCACAGGACTCAGGGGCAAAGCCATTAGCTCAATCTGCAATTGTCAGTTTACTCGAACATAGTTGCCGCCTTGCTGCAGATCAACAGCGTTTATCCGCACATATTAATGATGCTTTAGAAATTATTGCCGAAGCCAATTTCTTATGTAAAGCAGAACAGATTGAAGGGCAGCATATACAACAAGCCGTTGCTGCGCGGGAATATCGTAACGGCAGAATTGCACAAAATATTCTTGATGAAATGCTTGCAGGTACGATTTTAATCAATACTTCTGATCGTGTGATTGGACAGATTAATGGATTGACGGTATTAGAAGTAGGCGGAAGCACCTTTGGCGCGCCTTCACGTATTACTGTGACGGTTTATCCTGGCTCACGCGGCATTGTGGATGTTGAACGCGAAGCAGAATTAGGTTTGTCAATCCACTCTAAAGGGGTGATGATTTTAACAGGCTATTTAGGCAATTGTTATGCGCAAGAATTTCCACTTGCCATTTCTGCGAATATTGCTTTAGAACAATCCTATGGGCATATTGATGGTGATAGTGCATCGATGGCTGAATTATGTTGTTTAATTTCAGCACTGACGTTAACCCCCGTGAAACAAAGTCTCGCCATTACAGGTTCGATGAATCAATTTGGAGAAGTACAGGCGATTGGTGGGGTAAATGAAAAAATTGAAGGATTTTTTAAACTCTGTAAGGCTCGTGGCTTTTCAGCGGAACAAGGATGTATAATCCCTCAAGCTAATGTGCATAATTTAATGCTCAAGCAAGAAATTATTGATGCAGTTGAACAAGGGCAGTTTTCGATCTATGCAGTAAGCAATGTGGATGAAGCATTAGCAATACTCACCGATGAACAAGCAGGTAAAAAAGATAGCGAAGGGGCATATCCAGAGGGTAGCCTGAACTTTAAAGCCGTTTCTAGGCTAAAAGAAATTTCTGACTTAGGCAATGATGATGACGACGAAGAGCATGAAGGTGAAAAATCTGACGCATAACTATCGCTGGCTATGGATCGGCGCGTTACTGTTTTTATTGAATCATCAGCTCTATGCCAACCCAGCGACTGAGGACAATAGTCTTTCTAGTCATATTGAGGTGCTGCTGAATGCCACGGCACATCCTGATATTCCTAGCCCTTATACTGCTAAGGAACAAGCCACACTTAAGCAGCTTTATCAGCCTCAGCAATTGCTATGGTTGCAGTCATCATTAAGCAATCCTGCGATTGCAGAACTTTTAGCTCTGTTTCATAGTGCCGCAGAGCAAGGGCTTAAAAGTAGCGACTATGCGAATCAATACTTAGCAACTCAATGGCGATACCTACAACAACACTCAGCCAGTCAGGTAGAGCTAAGCCGTTTTGATATTGCCCTGAGTTTAACCTTTATACGGTATTTAAATGACTTGCACTATGGACGGGTTGACCCTGAAACATTACGCTTTCATTTGCCAGCCAAGGCTGTATTGGAACTAGCTGGCTCCATTGCTTTTGCGATTCAGACCCAGACGTTAAATACACTAGCCGAACAAGTAGAGCCTAAATTAATGCCTTATCAACAGCTGAAACAAGCGTTGGCTCATTATCAACTACTGCAACAACAGCTATCCCAAACATTCACTTTTAGCTTTGAAAAGTCCTTACGTTTAGGTGATTTTTCTTCGCAGATGGGTAATTTAGACTATTACTTAGACGTATTGAATACCCCTATCGCTGCAGCCATTCCCATACAAAGCGAAAGCCATAAGAGCCTCTACAGCGAAGAGATTGAAGCCAAGGTACGCCAATTACAAACGGTATATCATTTAGAAAGTGATGGTGTTATTGGCAAGCAAACACTGGAAGTTCTCAATACTCCCTTAAGTCAACGTATTCAGCAAATTGAACTGTCTATGGAACGCTTGCGCTGGCTGCCTAAACTTCCCGAAGATGCCTTTATTTTAGTGAATATTCCCGCTTTTCAGCTTTGGGCATACAGTGCCGAACATCAGCAAAGTGATTTATTAACGATGAGAGTGATTGTTGGGAAAGCAAAAAACAGAGATAAAAGTAAAGGCAGATCCACACGATTTCAAACCCCTGTTTTTACGGGTGAACTGAGTTATTTAGTGTTTAACCCTTATTGGAATATCCCCAAAAATATTGCTCGTCGAGAGATATTGCCCTTATTAGAAGCGGATTATCAATATTTAGACAATAAGAATATGGAAATTGTGCAGCAATTTTCTAATCATGCGGAAGTACTTTCGCTGACACCTGACAACCTTGAACGTCTATACAGTGGGCAATTGCATTTACGCCAACGCCCAGGCAAAGGTAATGCGCTAGGGCATATTAAATTTATCTTCCCTAATGCCTACAATGTTTATCTACATGACACCGCATCACGTTCTTTATTTAAGCGTACACAACGTGATTTTAGTCATGGCTGTATACGTGTCGCAGAGCCGAATAAACTAGCGATGTTTGTATTGCAAGAACAAGCAGAATGGGATCACAGCAGAATACAGCGCACCTTAGCTAGAAAAACACCGAATACGGTGGGTATTGTACAGAAAATTCCCGTGTTTATTTTTTATACCACCGCCTTAGTAACGCAAACAGGCGTTGCTTTTTATCGAGATATATATAAGCATGATCCCGCGTTATTGAGGACTTTAGCTCAGCGTAGTCAGGGTTTGGAACGAGGAAATTAAAAAAAAGGGAGCAAGTTTTGTATTGTGATACAAAACTCGCCCCCTTCGTTAAAGCTTACTTTAAAAACTTATTCTATTGGCTAATGCCAACAGAATAAGTATGCATAGAATTATTCAAAAACATTATTGTAATCTTTTACACCTTCATACAACTTAGCTTCTTGTTGTACTGATGTGTTTTCGCTGTAACTCAAATGCTCTGTTTCTCTTGCTTTTAAGATTGAAACAAGCCCAATCACAAGGAATGCGCATACTGCAACGATGAGGTAGAATGTTTTGCTATTTTCTTTTTCTTCAGCCATTTTTAAAACCTTATTTATTATTATTATAATTTAGCTTACGACTCAAAATGTATCTAACACTTGTGATTAGTAAGCCCAGATGTAATATCGGTGGCATATTAAAATCGGCACCTATTTTTTCCTTCCTAGAATATTTTTTGATCATTCCTTTAATATATACTTATATACTTATTTTTAAGTGATTTCAACTGAGTATTTTACTCAGGAATTAAGAAAGAGGGGGAGCGTTTATTGCATACTCTAAGCTGTCATGCAGTGTCACATTATAATTAACCTGAGTTCGGGGTAGGGAATAATTCTATAACTTAATTGCCGTGAGGGTTGGAGGCTGGAAACTAACCCTAATCTACCTCTAATATTCTTTAATAGCAAAGGTTTAAAAGTACGTATAATATAAAAAATTAGTCTGTTTTTTGCGGTGTTGTTTGCTTTTGATGCATTTTTTTGTATTCAGTTGTGATATTT
>WTCM01000142.1 GCA_013138595.1 Methyloprofundus sp.
GGTGCAACGGGAGCAGGCTGGGAAGAGAATGTGGCTCATGCAGTACGTATTGTACGCGGCATCACTCAAGAAGGGCGCGATACTCATACGCGTAAAGAAGAAAAATTATTACGCAAAATGGGCGTAGGCGTTGAAACAGTACCTGGACGTTTTTTTGGCACGAACGAAGTAAAAATACCCTTACATCCGCGTATTTCTCCTCAGGAATTACAACAAAAAAAAGTTGAAGTCTTAACTCAAAATAAGCCACTCACGACTATCAATGCGATTGGCTGGTCGCGTGGTGGTGTAAGTTGCATTATGTTTGCCAATGCCTTACATGATATTGGTATTAATGTGCCTGTGAATATTTTTGCTTGCGACCCTGTTCCAGGCGCGGGTAATTTTGATAAGCACCGTGTGCGCTTACATAGCAACGTACAAAACTATGTCGGCATCTATGCAGCGGATGAACGCTCTCGCGGTTTTACGCCTGTGCTTCCCTCTACTCCCACATCCACTCGAACCTTTATTATGTCTATTCCAGGTAAGCATGCAACATTGGTAGGAAATGCGTCTGATAATGGAGGAAGTGGTGCTGCTAGCCTTTATGGTCCTGGTAAGATTACACGAGATTTAGCAGAAAAATACCTCACTCAATGGGGAACCCCTTTACGTAATAAGCTCAATTTGAGTGATGTGGATATTTTACAACTTTATGATGGCATGATTAGCCGCAACGACAAATATCAAGCGATGCATAATAAAGCTTATATTCTTGGCTTTACTCAAAACGAACGTAGTGTAGGGCTAGGAGATGGCTCATCCTCTACTTTTAATGCGCGTAGCAACTTATCATTGGGAGCGGATGCCTTTTTTGTGAATAGCCATCACCGTGGGCTGTTTGCGAATCGCTACGCTGCGCTTTATCATCATATTTTTGACGGTCGCCCTATGAGCAAAGAACGCTTGGAGTTAGAAATGTTTAATTTAAAAATGATGTACCCTTCCCTGTATGCGGCATTAGCGACTTAAGCTAAGCGAGACGAGGTATTCACCTCGTCTCGCTCATTTAAGAAAATCTCTCAAGCTACAAAGTCAATTTAAACCCAACCCAACCCGCTCTAGGCGCACTCACCCCCACAAAACGGGTATCTTTTTCATCAATACCATAATCTTCTAATACATCACCTGTTTCACCATAGGTGCCGAAGTTATTGTAACGCTTGTTAAATAAGTTATCTAAACGTCCAAAAATCGTAAAATGCTCATTAAAACGATATTCAGTCATTAAATTAACCACCGCATAGCCCTCTAAAGCCTCATCTAAATTCGCTTCATCACCACGCATGTATTGTTCGGCATTAAAAGTCACATTCATACCAAAAGTCCAACTGTCGATAATATCGACATCAGTAGAAAATTTAACACTGTGTTGCGGAATACCTGGAATATGGTCGCCACGTTTGACCTGAATATCGCCATCACCATTGGCACTAGGATGGCTAGGGCTATGCGAGACATAAGGGGTTAAAAATCTGGCATCCACAAAAGAGTAATTTAAAGCCATACGCCAACGCTCAAAAAAAGCACTGGACAGCCCTAATTCTACCCCTTGTCGTTGCGTTTTTCCTACATTGGAAAAATAACCTGCACTATTACCGCCTTCAGCACTTTGAAAAATAATATCATCGTGATTGGTGGTATTGAAATAACCTAGATTCCAGTGTACATTACCGCGTAAAACATTCGCAAAATCGCCTCGTAAACCTGTTTCCCATGTTTTAGCAACGACTTGATCTAACGGTGGATCGGCAATAAACGCATTCGGCAATTTACACGGATCATCAGGGTCGGCACAGCTTAATTCCATTGGTGTCGGCACTCGTGATGACTCACTATAGCCCCCATAAAAATTAATTTCAGGCATATAGTTATAGGTTAAACCCACCGCAGGGTTAAAGCGGTCGTATTTATGCTGTCCATTTAAAGAAGTTCCGTAGCGATCCTTCATATCAATTTCTACATGGTTATAACGCCCCGCGACATTAACGGCAAGTTCCTCAGTAATGTTAAACACTTCGGTAAAATATAAACCAAATGAATTCGTAGTGGTATCCAAACGCACACGCGATTCATCTGCCAATACCCCAGAACCATCAACTCCGCGATTATCGGTTAAAGAACCTAACTCAGTATCTGCGCTATAGCCCGCCTTACCTAAATCATAACTTAAACCAATCACAAACTGATTTTCATGATTCCATAGACTTTGATTAAAAGCCGACTGTAGGGCAAAGCCAAAAGACCATTGATCCGTTTCTGATGTATTTAACGTCCCGCCTTCCACATCATCACTGGCTCGAACTGGGTTACCATAAGTATCTTCTACAATCTCATCTGAGCCTTCTTCACACAGATAGCCTGGTGCATCATCACACTCTTCAAATTCACTACCATCGCCATTTAAACTATCTACGCGATTACTACGGTAATACATATTTGAAGTCAGCTCTACCTCATCATTCACCCACCAATTACCATCCACAGCTGCCATAAAAAAATGGTTACTGGTTTTATCAGGATGGGTAAATACAGCATTTCTATCTATCGCTTCTAGTTCGACAGGAAGTGCGCCATTGCCTTTTAAACTGGTATCTGCACCTGCTAAAGTTAAGTTTAACTGCCCATCATCACCGCGCCAGCTAAACGTTCCTAAACCATTAAAGACACCGCTTTCTGAGTTGTCCCGCCAGCCGTTTTCATGGAAATATTGCAGGTCTAAAAAGTAAGCAAACTCACCATTATTCCAACCACTGCTTATTTCTTCATTATGCCGTCCCCAAGAACCACCGCTGACACTTAAACTATGTTCGGGTGCAGTAAAGCCTGTTTTGGTTTGCACCGCAATTGCGCCGCCTAAACTATTTAAACCATACGCAGGATTAGACCCAGGTTGTAAACTCATACTTTCAATTGCACCTTTAGGAATTAAATCCCAATGCACATTATCACCAAACGGTTCATTAAAACGTATCCCATTGGTATAAACCGACAGCCCTTGCGGCAAACCCATTAAAGGGGAAACGGTGAATCCACGGTATTGAATATCAGGTTGAAAGGGATTATTTTGTGCATCATTAATCGTCACACTGCCCATATACTGATTCATATAGTCAGCTAATGAGAGGCTCTGGGCTTTTGCTAAGTCCTCTGCGGTGATAGTTTGCACATTAGCAGGAATTTTGTTTAAGGCGAGACCGGCACCTAAAGGCGTGGTATTCACAATATTGAGTGTCTCTAACTCAATTGCTTCTTCTGTTTCTGTATTGTCTTCTACAAGCATTTCTGCTGTTTCTGTACTTTCTTCCAGCAGCGTTTCATCCGCTAGGGCATTGCTTATTAGCAGTAGTGACGAGATCGTACTCGCCAACAATTTTTTATTATTCATTAATAAGGTATCACGTAGATTTTTGATGCAGGAATTGTATACGTAATGGAAGATAAACAATATAGGATTTTTTCCTGTTTTAAGAAGTGTTATCTTTTATATATGAAAGAAAATACATAGCAAAAAACTAAAGCAATTTAGCTTAAGGAGGCAATTAAGTAAAATACTACGGTAAATCGTCATAAATGCAAGCTGTAAGGCAGGAAAATCAAGTGATTAAAGGAAAACATTGAAATAAAGAAAAAAAGCGAGGATGATGTTGAAAATTAAAATTTTTTGAGGCAATGGAGAGAGGCTCATTTTTGAGTTTTTTCCTAAAGCCTCACTATAAGACTAATAATATTTTTGGCAAGTAATAATAGAGTAAGAATTTCATGAATCAAATTTCACGTTATAAGCACATTGACTCTTTAAGAGGGATTGCTGTATTGCTTGTTATATGGCTTCATGTCAGCGAAGTTTATATACATTTATCTTCTTCGGTTAAAGAAAAGGGTATATTTTTATATGACTTAGCATGGTATATAAATTCAGGAAGAATTGGAGTGATCATTTTTTTCTCTATCAGTGGGTTTGTGTTACTTAAGAGTATAAAAGGAGAGAAAATAAATGGCACAAAAACCTTTCTGATACGCCGATTTTTTCGTTTATACCCCGCTTTTTGGTTATCAATTATATTAGGAGTCTTTGTTATTCACCTAAAAGGTGAGAGTATGGATATTAATGGAATCATTGCAAACATAACAATGTTGCCACTCATTTTTAATCAAGAAATGATTATTGGAGTATATTGGACATTAGAAGCTGAGATATTATTTTACTTAATGGGGCTGTGTCTCTTTTTATTAGGAAAATCAGATAAGCCTATTAAGCTTTTTATTATATCAATGCTGCTCTTGATTATTTTCATCCCGATAAGAAAGCTTGCGTTAAATTATCCTCAGCATATTGGGGTTGCCTTACTCCCCTTTCATTTGTCAATTATGTTTTGGGGCGCGTTATTTAGGCAGTATTATGATAATCCAAATTTAAGAGTCATCATTTTAAATAAAGAAGTTGCAATAAAATCATTATTTCAAGTTTTAACTCTTGCTATTTTAATCATTCCCTTCGCTTCTTTTATCAAAGGCTTAGTAGCTTATGAATTTAAATTTATTCAATTTGGCTTGTCCAATATCATAGGGATTTTTATTTTTTTATTACTGACATCCTATGTGAGAATTAAAAATAAATATATAGTTTGGGTGGGAACTATCAGCTATTCACTCTATTTATTTCACCCGATTATCTTTATGTTGCTATTGTATTGGCTTCAAAACGATGCTCCTGCAATATTGAGTGAATTACACCTAAGTGTATATATTATAGTCAATATCATTTTTTCTATCATTTTTAGTTCCATCGTTTATTGTTTTATTGAAAAGCCCAGTATCAATTTAGCGCATCATTTAACATCATACGAAAAATAATGCTAACTCTGAGCGAGACGAGGTACTCATCCCGCCTCTAAGTTTATCCTTTGGGACATAGCAACAAAGCTAATACAGTATAATAACTTTCACTTTAATGCCTCACTATCCCATGCAAGACCGCGATATGCGCCAATTCAGTAATACTGGAGATATGTAACTTTTTCTTAATTTGAGTGACATAATTCGCCACTGTTTTATAATTTAAACACAGCTCATCGGCGATTTGACGACTACTTAAACCTTTTGCTGATAAATTAAATATATCGAATTCTCGTTCTGAAAAGGCACTGATAATTTGCTCATAATCATCAACAGTGGTCTGGCTGTTAATTAAACCTTGCTCTATATAACGCTTTCCCTGTAAAACACATTCAATCGCACTGGGTAAAATATGCGGCGCACTGTTTTTAGTAATGTAGCCTTGTGCCCCTGCATTCAAAGCGCGGTGTACATACACTTGTTCATCATGCACGCTAAACACTAAAATACGTACTTTTTCATCTCGCTGAATCAAGCGTTTAATGGTTTCCAAGCCCCCAATACCTGGCATGGATAAATCCATAATGACTAAATCAGGCTGATGCGTTTGATACAGCTGTAAGGCTGCTTCACCCCGTTCTGCTTCTGCAATAATTGTAATATTGGGCACTGCGGCTGTTAATAGCAGTTTAAAGCCCGCACGTACGACAGCATGATCATCTACTAATAAAATTTTCACTTGATGAGTCATACCGGTATCTCAGCCATAATTTGCATACCTACCCCTTCTTGAGATTGCATTTTAAACTGCCCCCCTAATAATTTGATACGTTCCGCCATTCCTTGTAAACCAAATCCTGTGGAAATAGTGTCTAAATCACAGCCTTTGCCATTATCTTGAATCACTAATTTAAGGATAGACATATTTTCATTAGGCTCTATAGTCAAACGAATACTCACTTCACTTGCCTCCGCATGGCGAATAATATTGGTTAAACTTTCTTGAATCACACGAAACATTTGAATCACTACAGTTTCGCCCATACCATCAACCCAATCATCCACTTGTAAAATAAAAACAATTTCAGGCGTACGGCTCTCCCATTGATGAACTAAATCTTCTAGGCTTGCCTTAAAACCCAGCTCGGTTAAAATCATCGGGTGCAATTGCTTCATCATAGAACGTAATACCGTCATCAAATGGTCGCAAATATCCACTATCGCACTGGTCACCGCTTGAGTATCTGATGTTTCATAAGCTGCTGTCACCGCCATGACTTTAATCGCAGTCAATGACTGTCCAAATTCATCATGTAATTCCTGTGAAAGTCGCTGCCTTTCTTTTTCCTGAATATCAAAGCCATGCTGTGTAAGCGCCTGATTTTGTTGTTGCGTAGCGCTCAGTTCATCATTCATCTGATTAATCGCTTGCGCAATACGGTTATATTCTTGCGTAGAAAAATCTGGCAGTTTCTGCGGATGCTGACCTTGTTCTATGTTTTTTAGGTTTTCAACAATCACCTGTATTGCTTGTAACGTTTGATTAAAGGTGAAATAAACAGCGATAAAAGTAAGAAAAACTAAGAGTAAGATGGTCTTAAAAAAAGTCAGTGTTTCATGCCAGACTTCGATAATTTCATCCATTGGATTTGCTTGAATAATCAGCGTCAAAAACTGCTGATCAACGGTATTAATGGGATATTCCACTTTGGGATAATCACTGACTACCAGCGCAATAAACCAATGCGGAGGCAATTCTTGTTGCTCAACATCCAAAGCAGTAGCGTTAAAGTTAAGCAGCCCTCCCGAAGGTTTTCTAAGCTGTATATTTAAGTGCCGTGTTTGTTCTAAACTATTCAACCGATAAACCCAATCCGCCTCATTAAATTGCGTATTTCCCACACTTAATTTAATCAGCTGTTGGGCTAACTTAATAGATGAGTCCACTTCATTACTCACCGCATTACGTGCCTGCCAAATCGCAATGGCACCTCCTAGCATTAAAATACACAGGGATATTAATAGAATGCGTAAACTAATTTGATGACGTAGGCTCATACACTATATTATGCCAATATTTGATAATTTAACAGATACATCAGCCTAGTAAAAAAGGATCTCGATAAATAGCTTGAACTCAGCTTTACTTACTTATTCTCATCTTGAACAAGCAATATCAACTCCCCTCCAACACTTTCCTTACGGGGGCAAACGACCGCCTATGTTGTTCTGTGACTCCTAGCTCTAGCAGCTTTGCTTTGTGTAATTGAGTGGGGTAGCCCTTATGCTTGGCAAAGTCATAGCCTGTATAGAGCGCATCTAACACTAACATTTCATTATCTCTATACACCTTTGCCAAAATAGAAGCCGCAGAAATTTCGGGCACTATTAAATCGCCTTGAATAATCGTTTCACCTAGACATGCCATCTTTGGATATTGATTACCATCCACTTTTAACCAAGTCGGTTGCACACTTAGAGCATATATAGCACGCTGCATGGCTAATAATGAGGCCTGGAGAATATTAATGGTGTCTATTTCACTAGGCTCTGCGCGCCCAATAGCCCAAGCGAGTGCTTGTTGTTTGATTTGCAATGCTAATTGCTCACGCTTTTTAGCACTGAGTTTTTTGGAGTCTGTTAAACCTGAAATAGGCTGACTGGGATCTAAAATTACAGCAGCGGCAACAACAGGACCGACGAGACAACCCCGTCCGACTTCATCGACCCCTGCAATAATTTTATGCAAAATTAACCTTCCGCATCATCAGCGTAAAATACCGCGCGATACATTGCGTAAAAAACTGACCATATTAGAAATTTCATCACACTCACCTGCAAGGTCTTCCATTTCTTCTATTGCATCTTCTAATCTAAGGTTGTTTTTATATAATATCTTATAGGCTTTGCGAATTAAACGTATCGCTTCTGAATGACAGCCTGAGCGCTCCATTCCCACGGAGTTAATCCCATGTGGACGGGTCGGACGACCGCCAACCATGACATAAGGAGGAATATCTTGAGTAATGGCACTGCCCATTGCGGCAAAACTAAACGTACCAATTTGGGTAAACTGATGCACTAAAGTGAAGCCACCTAAAATGGCATTATCACAAAGATGTACATGACCTGCTAAAGAAGCCCCATTTGCCATAATAATATTGTTTCCAATCACACAGTCATGTGCCACATGGGTGTAAGCCATAAACAAATTATCATCACCCACTTTCGTGATGGCATGATCTTGTAAGGTACCACGGTGCATAGTCGAAAATTCACGAATCACATTTCTATCGCCAATCACTAGACTGGTTTTTTCATCTGCATACTTTTTATCTTGAGGATCTTCCCCAATCGATGCAAATTGATAGATATGATTATCCTCACCAATAGTCACCGGCCCTTTCATCACCACATGTGGACCAATCACTGTCCCTGCGCCTACCTTTACTTCAGGACCAATAATGGAAAAAGGACCAATTTCGACATCATCTGCAATTTCTGCATTAACATCAACAATAGCTTTTGGGTCAATCAATCTTAGAGCCTACAGCAGCACAACGAATATTTGCACTAGCGACAAATTCACCATCTACCGATGCAGTACAGTTAAATGACCAGATATTTTGACGACTTCTTTCAAAAACAGCTTCTAACATCATTTGATCCCCTGGTACCACTGGGCGTTTAAATTTTGCTTTATTAATACCTGTTAATAAATAAGTCATACCATGACCTAATTCATCAGGTGATGTTTCTGATGCCAGTAAGCCTGTTGCTTGTGCTAAAGCCTCAAGAATTAACACTCCAGGAAAAATAGCCACATGTGGAAAATGCCCTTGAAAGATAGGCTCGTTATAAGTGACGTTTTTAACCCCTAATAATCTAACACCGGGTTCACACTCGACCACTTTATCAATTAATAAGAATGGGTAACGGTGTGGTAAAAATTCTTGGATTTGTTGTATATTAATCAGTGTTTCCAATGTAATAACCTTTTAACTTGTTTAATATGTTTTAACTTTACTTATATTTTATGCCTATAGAGCGAGGTTAATCATACCCAAAAACGCGGGTATCACTAAATGCCCCTGCCTATGGCATACTTGATAATCTAGATTGTACTTGACTGGTGACATCAACCGCAGGGCTTGCGTGAATAACACCTTCAGTCAATAATAAATCATAGCCACCTTCTCTCGCTAAAGATTTAACAGCTTCAATAATTCTGTTTTGCATTTTCCCTAACTCTTCGTTACGACGCAAACTAAAATCTTCTTTAAACTCTTGTTGAGCGCGTTGTGCTTCTCTACGCTTAGAAATAATATCACGTTCTAGTGAACGTTTACTACTGTCTGTCATCGTAAGACCATCTCTGCTCAAACGCTCCTCTAATTGTTTAATCGCTTTTTGCTGCGATACCAACTGTCTATCTTTAGGAGCAAACTCTCTTTCTAGGCGTTTTTTTGCATCTGCTGCTTGGGGTGCATTTTGCATTAATAGTGGGATATTAACAACACCTATTCTAATTTCTGCTTGCACTACTTGACTAGTCATAAGCAAACTAACTAAAAAGACCATTTTTTTAAACATCTAAACTCTCCATATCCCAAAAATAAAAACTAAACTATCGCGCCATTATACTGCATCTATAAAAAAATGAGAGTCTTTCAGCGTTAATTTAATCATTTTTCAGTCTAGCACTCACAATAATTTCATTTAGCCAATTTAAATCTTCTTTTGCCTAAACTAAAGTAGCTTAACTGTCATTACATTAGTCGGATACTCGCCCGCGTAAGGCTTTAATCTTGCCGCGCCTTCCTTTTGCTTCTAAGCGTCTTTTTTGCGAGCCTCTAGTGGGTTTAGTGGCGCGTCTGGTTTTTTGCTGTATTAAAACACTTTGAATCAGCACAGCTAAGCGCTGCAAGGCATCTTCACGATTTTTTTCTTGAGTACGGAATTGCTGAGCTTTAATCACCACCACTCCCGCCTTAGTAATACGCTTATCTTTTAGCTCCAAAAGGCGTTGTTTATAAACGTCTTCTAGTGAGGAGGCTTTAATATCAAAACGTAAATGAATGGCCGATGAGACTTTATTAACATTTTGCCCGCCCGATCCTTGTGCACGAATAGCAGTCAATTCGATTTCATCCTCTGGAATAGCCAATTGAGTAGAAATTTCTAACATATCACTCTATACCTCACCTCTTTTAAACTCTAATGCTTATAAATTTCTCCAAAACGTGTTTTGGACTCCCTTTCTGTCGCTCCTTAGCTGCCATATACCCGCAACACTTGAAGATGCTTCGCCAGTATCTCGTCATCCCCGCATGCTTTTAGCAGGGATCCATCTAAAACACTAGACTCCCGGTAAAAGCATGCGGGAGTAACGAAAAGTGGAGTTTCTGCACCTTCAAGTAATTTGGGTATAATTAGGAGACAAAAAAAAACGCAACCTACTTAAAGTAAGTTACGCTCGTTTTTGATTCGATATAAAAAACTAGCTAACGAGTCACTTATTTATATTCAAATGATGACCCTGGTGTACCTGGTAATGTTGGCATTGTTTGCTTAGGGAATTCGCCTGTTAAAGCGTTTAAGAAAGCCACAATATCCTCTGTATCTGCTTTACTAAGTTTCTTACCTAATTGTACTTTAGCCATAATCTTAACGGCTTTTTCTAATGAACTCACTGAACCATTATGAAAATAAGGTGCCGTTAAAGCCACGTTACGTAAAGTCGGTACTTTAAACTTATTTTCATCGCCGCTTTTACCTGTCACTTCATATAAGCCTTTATCAGCACTTAAACTATATTGTTTTTCTAGGTAAGCGTTATCGATCACTGGAAATTTTTGGAAAGTACCAGGACCGTTGAAAGCAGGACCACTATGACAATTCACACAACCTATCTCAACGGCTTTGTTTAAACCACGAATTTGTTGTGCTGTTAAGGCTTTTTTATCACCTTTAGCATATTTATCATAAGGGCTGTTTGGAGTAATTAAAGTTCTCTCATAAGCAGCAATCGCTTTCGTTGCTTTATCTTCAGAGATAGCATCATTACCAAAGGCTGCGTTAAAAAGTGCTGGATAACCTTCAATTTTTTCTAGGCGAGCGACTACGTCGTCCCAGCTTTTCATACCCATTTCGATAGGGTTAGTCACAGGTCCTGCGGCTTGTGCTTCAAGACTTGCAGCACGACCATCCCAGAATTGTACTTCATTGAAAGCTGCATTCCAGACAGTGGGAGCACTACGCCCACCCGTTTGCCCATGTACACCCATAGAGTTAGGACGATTATCTTCACCGCCTAACATAGTGTTATGACATGAGGCACAAGACACAGTCCCTGTCGAAGACAATCTAGGATCGTGATACAAAATACGCCCTAATTCTACTTTCTCAGCAGTCGTTGGGTTGTTCGCAGGTGCAGGTGCTTTAGTAGGGAGCGCATCCCAAGCGGACGCAACAGAGATAGAGCCTGCCAATGCAATAGCAGAAACAATAGCACGAGTTTTTAACATAAAAATCTCCAAGATTATTATTATTTTAGTGTTTTTTAGAATCCGCATAATACCACAGTTATAGCCCCCACGGCCATGCCGGCCTTAGAAAACCCCAGCACTTTCTATTTTTGCTGCTTATAAGGTTTTTGAGAGCAAAACTTTTTATTTCATGTGATTTATGTAATGATTGCTCTACAGTTATGTTTTATTTAATACTTTTGGTGTAAAAAATGGCAGCAGTAATGGAAGAAAAGACAATACGGGGCTTACGCGAAATTGCCTTGCTAGGCTTTTTAGTCGTGGGTCTTTTTTATTTAATTTCATTAATAACATTTAGTTATGAGGATGCGGGATGGTCACACAGCGGCTCTGGAATGACAACCACCAATGCTGGTGGTCTCGTCGGTGCTTGGCTAGCCGATTTTTCCCTGAGTTTTTTTGGCATGACAGCATTCGTATTTCCCTTTATTATTTTCTGGCAGGCTTATTTATTTTTTAGCTCTACCACGCTGTATGCTTCAAGCTATATGCAGTATGTACGCTGGCTAGGGCTTGCGTTAGCAATTATCGCGGCAGCAAGTTTTTGCTATTTACATATTCTACGTTGCCCTTTGATAGAGCTGCCACAGAATAGTGGTGGCATCCTAGGCCAGGAACTAGGCGATATTTTAGAGTTTAGCTTTGGTGTTTTTGGTGCAACAATGCTGCTGTTAACCCTGTTTTTTACAGGCATCACACTGTTTACCAATGCCGCTTGGTTTAAGATGGTTGAGCTGATTGGTAAAAGCACCTTAATGCTGAGTTTATTCTCCTTAAAAAAAATCACCCAGCCTTGGCAGCAGCCTATTGAGTTTTCTAGCAAACAAGCTCTAGCGGCTAGCAGCGAAGCAGAAGCATCAGAAGCAGAACCAGATCAAATCGAATTTATTGAGACCAGTAGCCCTAAAGTAGCAGTAGAAAAACAAGACTCTAAACCGTCTCTTAAACCCGTTAAAAAAATCAAAAGAATTACTAAAGAACAGCCTAAAAAAATAGATCCAGTCATTAATATTTTCAAGCAAGCGCATGAAGAAATAGTAGAGCCTCCCACTGCTCCAATCAAGGCTAACCCTGAACCTATGCAACAAGTTGTCCCAGCGATTGCAGAAAAAAAACAGCCCATAGATTTAGTCACCGAAGCCACAGCAGGTGCATTGCCTAACTCTGAACTATTAGACTTACGCAATGTCACTGTACAAGGCTACTCTACAGATGAACTGGAAGATATGTCGCGCCTAGTCGAACAGTCTTTACAAGATTTTAATGTGATTGTTGAAGTCACTGCTGTACTTCCAGGTCCTGTGATTACCCGCTTTGAATTACTCCCTGCGGCAGGTGTCAAAGTTAGCCGCATTAGCGGTTTAGCAAAAGACTTAGCACGTTCTTTATCCGTGCCTAGTGTGCGTATCGTCGAGGTTATTGCAGGTAAATCAGTGATTGGTTTAGAGATCCCTAACCAAGAACGGGAAATGGTCTCCTTTCGAGAAGGTTTAGAATCTCCTGCTTTTGTTAAATCCAAAGCACCCTTAAGTATTTTCTTAGGTAAAGATATTGCGGGTGAACCTGTGGTTGCCGATTTAGCTAAAATGCCTCACCTATTAGTTGCAGGGACGACGGGGTCAGGTAAATCGGTGGCGATTAACACCATGATTTTAAGCATGCTTTACAAATCTACGCCAGATGATGTGCGTATGATTATGATTGACCCAAAGATGTTAGAGCTATCGGTTTATGATGGTATTCCTCACTTGCTCGCCCCCGTCGTGACCGATATGAAAGATGCGGCGAATTCTTTACGTTGGGCAGTTGCCGAAATGGAACGGCGCTACAAGCTTATGTCTAAAGTCGGGGTGAGAAATCTTGCGGGCTTCAATAAAAAAGTCAATGAAGCTGAAAAAAGTGGCGAGCCAATAAAAGACCCCATGTATAGCTATGAAACTGAACTTGCAGAAGGTGAATCGATTCCCACCCTAAGTTCACTGCCACATATTGTCATTGTGGTGGATGAGTTAGCCGATATGATGATGATTGTAGGCAAAAAAGTAGAAGAGCTGATTGCCCGTTTAGCCCAAAAAGCACGAGCGGCGGGTATCCACTTAATCCTTGCGACACAACGTCCTTCAGTAGATGTACTGACAGGTTTAATTAAGGCAAATGTACCCTCGCGTCTTTCCTTCCAAGTGTCATCCCGTATTGATTCGCGCACAGTCTTAGACCAAGGCGGTGCAGAATTTCTATTAGGTAATGGTGATATGTTATTTATGCCAACAGGCACTAATATTCCTGTACGCGCACACGGTGCTTTTGTGGATGACCATGAAGTACACCACGTAGTTGAATTTTTAAAACAAACCGCACCGCCGAATTATTTAGAGGCCATTACCCAAGAACATTCAGAAAGTAATGATGGCTCTTTTGTCTCAGGCGATGCAGCGGTTGAATCAGACATGGATGACTTATATGACCAAGCGGTTGCCTTTGTCACAGAATCACGTAAAGCGTCTATTTCCAGTGTACAAAGACGCTTTAAAGTGGGCTATAACCGTGCCGCCTCAATGATAGAAGCAATGGAAATGGCAGGTGTTGTCAGCCCAGCTGAAGGCAATGGCTCGCGCCAAGTATTAGCGCCCGCCCCCATTAAGGACTAAGTATGAATTATGCATTGATTGGTAGTATTATCCTCAGCGTATCAACACTAGGCGGCTGGCTTTTAGTGAAATATCAACATAGCACTAAATCAAAGCAGGTGAAATGGGCTTTATTTGTGCTATTTTTTTGGTTACTAAATTTTATACAACTGATTATTTTAGCCGCGATTCATTACTTAATGTTTTAACTTGATATTATTCACAGCTTTAAATTAATTAATACGTTACAATGCGCGGTTTCGTAAAAACCATACTAATAGTGCTTAAAATACATATTAAGCATAACAATATAGCTACTTAATATGTCTATAAAAATAATAATAAATCATATTGGTACGATATATGCTTAAAGCATCAATAACAAACCTTAACTATATTTCCTCTTTTTTTTAAAATCATTTACTCACATAGGACTTTAACTTATGCCACTGAAGATTCATAGCCTAAAACCACAGCGTTTTATTAGAACCGCCCTCTCATCTGCTGTGCTCGCCACTATATTGATACAACCTGCAAGTGCTTATAGCCTAGATGAACACGATACAATCATTGAAAAAGCGCTTAAAATGGGTCAAGACGATGCTAAATACGGTCAGTTCAAGGTTGATTTAAGATACCGCTTTGAAATGGCGGAAACTAAAAACAATACTCAAGATACCGGTTATGCCAATACTTTACGCTTACGTTTAGGTTATTTAACACCTGAATTTCATAGCTTTCAAGGGTATGCAGAATTTGAAGGAAATGCATCCATGCAGCAAGATTATTTTGCACCTAAAGGAAGAGGATGGACAGGCGACTCAGGCCGTGAAGTGATTGCTGACCCACAAGCGGCTGAGTTAAACCAGTTATGGATTAGCTATAAAGGCATTCCTGACACAGAACTAAAAGCAGGTCGTCAACGTATTAACTTAAATGACCAACGTTTTATTGGTGCGGTGGGCTGGAGACAAATGGAGCAAACCTTTGATGCGGGTGTGATTACCAATAACTCAATTGAAAACCTAACCCTACAAGCAGGTTATATTGGTCGCGCACAAAATATTTGGTCACAAAAAGATGAAATGCAACTGCCTTTTGCCAATATCAACTACAAAGTGCCAGGCTATGCCAATATCAATATATACGGTTTATGGTTAGCCGATTTTGATGACGGTCAAGCTGGAAAATCAGCACAAACTTACGGAATTTCAGTCTCAGGTTCACCTAAAATCACTGACAATATCAATGCGCTATACCATGCAGAATACAGTTATCAGGGAGATTATAAAAATAGCCCTGTAGACTTTGATATAAGTCGTTATAGCTTAATGGCTGGAGCCGAAGTTTATGGCGTGACACTAAAAGCGGGGGTTGAAGAGTTAGGTACTAGCAATGGAAGAGCATTTCAAACACCTCTAGGCACCAACCATAAGTTCCAAGGTTGGGCAGATAAATTTTTAGTGACACCTGTGAATGGCGTGCGTGATGTCAATGCCACAGTAGGGTATAAGATTTTCAGCACTAAACTAGCCTTTGTTTATCATAATTTTCAAAGTGTGACTAACAGTATTGACTACGGAAACGAATATGATTTCGTGGTTTCACAAAAATTTGGTAAGCACCTTAAGTTACTCGCTTCTTATGCTTATTATGATGCCGATGAGTCTAATGGCTTAATTGCCTTTAATAAAGATAAGCATCAATTCTGGTTACAAGCTGGGGTTAGTTACTAATCAATCAGTACTAAATAGGATATACACCGAACTAGGCTGACAAGCATAACGCGGTAAATATCGTAGTTTGGGTGGTAATGAGCCTCTTTACCACCCAGCATTTAACTCATTACGCACAAGACGCAATCATCATTATTCACTAGTCAATGCTTTTAAAAAAGCCACTAAATCCTGCTTTTCTTGGTCGGTTAAATGTAATGGAAAAATAGCAGAATCCAAGAAAGGGTTCTTTTCTCCCCCTTTATCGTAATACTCCACCACTTCTTCCAAAGTTTGCACACTGCCATCATGTAAATAAGGCGCGGTTAAAGCAATATTCCTTAACGTCGGTGTTTTAAACTTACCTATATCCGCAATCACGTTAGTTACATTAAAACGCCCTAGCTCTGCGCGTTGTGCTGCGCTAAAATCAAACTCACTTGCTGCCTTGCCTGCACGTAAACTTTGTACGAATTCTGCAATTTGTGGATTAATCTTGTTAAAGCCCACGCCTAAATTATAAAAGCGGTTATCCATAAACAAGGCATCTTTACCGCTAATTTCATGGCAATTAGCACAATTCCCTTTACGTCTAAAAAGCCGCATGCCTCGCGCTTCACTTGCCGTTAAGGCTTGTCTATCACGCGCAAATAAATAGCGATCAAACGCTGAGTTCCCTGCAATAATCGTCCGTTCAAAGCTGGCAATCGCTTGCCCTATTTGCTTGGCTGTTATTGTGCTAGTGGCAAATACCTGTAAAAATTCATGCCGATACTGTACGTCTTGTTGCACAATATCAACAATGGCATGTTTATCTTTTAAGCCATGTTCGATAGGGTTTACAAAAGGCCCTAAGGCTTGTTCTTCTAAACTCCCAGCACGACCATCTAAAAATAAAGTTTGATAAAAAGCTGCATTTACTACAGTAGGTGCATTTCTGACTCCCACTTGTTGATCAATCCCTACCGCGCCTGCTTGCCCATCCGTGAAAGCTTTTTCTTTATCATGGCAGCTGGCACAACTAATTGTGCCATCTAGACTTAAACGCTTATCATTAAAGAGTTTTTTCCCTAGCGCAATCTTTGCAATACTTTGCGGGTTATCACTAGGGATTTTTAGCGTAGGCAAACCCAGTAAACTATTCGCCGCTAATAGCGCACTGTAAAAAAATAAACATAAAGCAAGGATATATTTTTTCATCTTTAAGCTCCACAAAATAAACAAGAACGGCATAAACAAAAAAAGCCCTAAAAAGGGCTTTAAAAATGTTGAAACTGCTTTAACCAATCATCTCCCGAACTAGGAAAGCAGTCTTAAAATTTTATGCTTGATAACAAAAGCAATTACTCTTGTTCTGGCATATCTTGAACGATCATGATGTATGGTTCGCCCAAAGGAAATTCGTCATCCATATTTTTGAAATAAACCACTTTACCGTAAGTTTCATTCACTGCTGGTAAAATTGCTGCTGCTTCTGCCGCTGTTAAATCAGGGAAAGTTGCATGTGCTCTTGGCACTTCAACTAAATGGTAATGCCAGTAGCCTTTTTCTGCTTCAGGTAAAGTATTGTACTGTGCTGTGGTAATAATGTACTCAAAACCAATTGGCTTATCTTGATCTTTCATTCCAGAATGGAACATTAAGCAAATCATCGTGCTATCTTCGTATGCTTTACAATGATGATGTACGATCATTTGTAGCTTAGGATCATTAACATCATGTGTATCAGGTCTCATGTGGCGAATTGCCTGAATATGTAAATCATTGAATCCCAAGTGGTTTGGATATTCTTTTTGACGTGGATTCATTGTGGTGTTGTATACAGGTGCTTTCTCTACAACCGCAGATGTTGCAGATAAAGGTGCTTTCTCCATACCTGAACAAGCCGTTAATAAAGAAACAGCGACGCTAGCAACGAGTAATTTTATTTTCATCTTAATCTTCCCCTAAAAATTATTTTTATATTTAATAGTATTGAGTGAATACATATTAGGGTTTCATTATATTCTAATGTGCATTTATGTCAACTATTTCCTGATCTTTTTACTAAGGAATTAACACCAAAAAAATAACTTATTATTTTTCAAAGCCTTATAAAAAACCTTAAAAAACCTTAAAAAACCATCGTCAGCTATAAATGCCCCTTGAATTCCTCTATTTAGGCTATAGGATAGAACTAATACGCTTTTTCTTTTATTGAGCCAAAAAATACCTATGAATATAAAAAAACCATTATTAATCAGTGTCGCCTTAAGCTTGTCTCTTTTAAGTACTCATAGCTCTGCCTTTAGCTTTTCTGATGCGCCTAAATATCCTCTACCCGCCAATCAAGCTGTACCTACATTAGCACCTATGCTAAAAACAGTACTTCCCAGCGTGGTCAATATTTCTATTCAAGGCAGCGTCGCAGTCCCACAAAGCCGTGGTAATCCTTTTTCACGTAGGCAAGCGCCTAGCCAGCGGCAAACACAAGGTATCGGTTCAGGCGTGATTGTCGATGCCAAAAAAGGCTATATTATGACTAACAATCATGTTATTGCCCATGCTGATACTATCTTTGTCACCTTACATAACCAACAAAAGCTAAAAGCGACCTTAATTGGTACGGATGAAGAAACAGATATTGCAATATTACAAGTGAAAGCAAACGATTTAGTCGGCATTCCTTTAGGTGATTCAGATGCTTTAGAAGTGGGCGACTTTGCCGTGGCCATTGGTAATCCTTTTGGTCTAAGCCATACGGTAACATCTGGAATGATTAGTGCCTTAGGGCGTAGCAACTTAGGCATAGAAGGCTATGAAAATTTTATTCAAACAGATGCTTCAATTAACCCTGGCAATTCAGGCGGGGCTTTAATTGATTTACGCGGTCGCCTGATTGGTATTAATTCAGCAATACTCGCCCCTTCGGGTGGCAATGTGGGTATCGGCTTTTCTATTCCTATTAATATGGCCAAAAATATCATGGATCAATTATTGGAACATGGTGAAATTAAGCGCGGCTTATTAGGCGTACAAATTCAGGACTTAGATACTGATTTAGCCGAAGCAATGGGTTTAAAAGGCCAGCGTGGTGCATTAGTGGCACGTGTAAGCTCAAATAGTGCGGCTGAAGAAGCGGGGATAAAAGCAGGTGATGTGATTATTGCCGTGAATAATAAAAAAATCACGGGGGCGAATTCACTGCGCACCAATATTGGTTTAAAACGTGTCGGTGAAAAAATTAGTATCAACTTGTTACGCGATCAACAAGAAAAAACAGTGACCGCCCAAATAGGGGGTTCTACTATTGAAAAATCCAGTAGAGCGAGTACTGAAATGCCGCTATTAAAAGGCGCAGTGTTAAAACAATTAAGCCCCAAACAACCTTATCAAGGTATCTCAAAAGGCTTGTTAATTATAGAGGTGCAGGCAAACAGCCCTGCTGACCGTGTTGGTTTAATGACGGGAGATATTATTTTAGCGGTGAATCAAAGAGAAGTTAGCAGTATCAATGACTTAAATAAAGCGGTCTCACGGACGCGTAATCGACTCTTGATTCGTTTGCAACGTGGGCAGCAGTTTTTATATCTGGTGATTAAATAAGGCTGGGACGGATTTTAAACCTAGCGTAGATACTCTTAGGACTTTCGCTAATAACTAAAATAGGCTTGAATTCTCGGGCATTGTAGCTCCTTACTTAAATAGTTAGAGAACAAGTGAGTTCTAGCTGAATAAAGTGTTGATTTTGCTTGGATCGCATAAACTTTTAGTGATAACCAAGCATGGTAACAACACCCTATATGATTACGTTGTGAACGTGCCTTACGACATTGGCATTTTTCGCTTCCTGTCAATTGTTTAAGCTCTCGGTGAAACTGCTCCACTTTCCAGCGCAAGTCATTAATATCTTTAACCACTTGCTCGGTTAATGTGTCGCCAAGCTCATTGGTAATGAGCCAGTCAATGTCGCCGTTTTTAGCGACTAGCTTGAAAAGTTTCACTTTAAAG
>WTCM01000134.1 GCA_013138595.1 Methyloprofundus sp.
GTTTTACAAGCTGAATTTAATAATTCTACGATTAATAAAATTAAGCTAAAATCATTAGAGGGCATTACAGGGTTTAAAGATGTGCCTGTGAGTGCTGTAGAGTCAGCTATACAAACCATTTTATAAACTCCAGCAATCAAATAGACATGAAAATAGTTGTCGCACCCAATTATAAGCTTGCAGATATTCAGCAATTTTTAGAAAATATACAGGCTCAGGGAAAAGTTGAATATCAAGGTCGTAATACCATTAAATCGCTGCGTGTTGCTGATCAAAATTGGAACGTAAAAATATTTCGCCTTCCACACTTGATTAACGCGATAGTCTATCGTTATTTTAGAGCCTCAAAAGCTCAGCGCTCTTTTGATTATGCACACATTTTATTAGATAAAGGCTTTAATACGCCCTGCCCTATCGCTTATGCCGAACAAAGGTCTTTTTGGCGTATTACGCATAGTTATTATATCAGTGAGCATATAGAAAGTGACCTGAGCCTGCATACGCTGAAAATGGATATTGACTACCCTGATAGAACTAATATTTTGCAGCAATTTATTGAATTTACGTATCATTTGCAGATGAGTGGTATTTATTTTATGGATCACTCTCCAGGAAATACATTGATTGTGAAACAATCAGAAGGACAGTATCGATTTTATTTAGTGGATTTAAACCGCATCAAATTTGGTCCCTTAAGTTACCAAACACGTATTAAAAACTTTACGCGATTATCCGCAACCGATGAAATGTTAGAAATTATGGCAGAAAAATATGCACAGTTATGTGGCAGTGATTTTCAGCAGACGTATGCGGATATACTTAAAGCATGCCATACCGTTGCAGCAAAAAGAACGCGAAAGCAACAGTTAAAGAAGAAATTTTTAGGTTAGTTTAGTGAGGCGTTTTTTTGCTACGATCAGTGGCTGTTTTATCCATTACAATGCAAAATACAAGACTTGCCCCTTTGGTTTTTTTACCAGTGAACAACTTGAATATCTAAATCTTGTTCAGTCATTGCTATATCTATTCCTTCACTATTTGCTCTGTATGCGGGAGCCTCATAGCGACGCATATACGAACTGTAGTTATCTGCTTTCAATGTTCCATCTGCTGGGTCTATATAGGAAACCCAGTACTCATTCTTTTTAAGATCTAGAAATACTCCAGTAAGTACAGTAGCATGACGCCCAAACTCTTTATCAATTGTAAACCATGCGGGACCATGCTCTTTCAATAAATAAATTAACCCTTCAGGGGTATAGCTTTGCGGTGCACTGTAGTTCAACCCAGCTGACTTTAAGAGACTTAATTTATAACTTCTTGGTAGAGAAGCATCTCTGTCATATAACGATTCAAAATTTGGACCGATGCTCGTAGCGGCTTCGATTTCAGCAACTTGTCGCCCTGCTCGCCATGAATACATCATTGCCATTGTTGCAGCCCAGCACCGATTTAAAGAGGACTGGCGCTGCGGCTGAATAGTTTTATACCAAATTAGTGTTTCTAACCCAATTAAACTATTGGGTAATCTAGCAAGAGGTTTTTCTAATGGTACTGATGCTGGAGCAATAATTTTTGTTTTTTCCCATAAATTTTCTACTAACTTTGATGCTTCTTCGGTAGATAATTTTTCTTTGCGAGATTTTGAGGTCAGTCTAGTGAACTCATTAGCACTACCAGCCTCTCCAGGTTGTAAATCTAATAGATTTATTGGCCGAAACGAGATTACCTTTTCACTTTTCATAACCCCTTGTTCTGAATATATATTTCCATTTGCACCAAATGCCATTCCTTGGATTTTTCCGTTTCCACTTAGTTTACGAAATCGTCGAGAAGTTATATCTGTAACGATCACACTTTCCACAAAGAAATAATCTTTGCCTACAGAAGTCTTAACTTTGCTCAAAGATTTAAATGGAATATCAGATTGATCTTTATAGCCAGCAAATAAAAGGTTTCTTATATTTGCTTCAGCAAGCTCATCGGTAGTTGAATCAGCAGATGCAATTTGAAACTTACCACCAAAATTAGCTTTGGCAGAAACCACGCCTTGATATAAGGTTTCATCAATAATTTTTGTATGAATCAACTCTCTGGAGGGTCGATACCTTATATCGTAAGACCATCTTTCTTCACCTTTATCAGTATATGAACGTATTACCACTGTACCAATAAGGTTAATGATTGAGCTCTCATCAGCAGATAGAGAAGGTAAGGAAATATAGCCACTCGCTATTTGGGCAATAGCATCTTTATTGGTTTCAATTTTAATATCATTAAACCCTATAGTTTCATCGACTTTCAATATATTCAAAAAGTAAACAAAAGCTACACTACTAAATAATATTACTATTAAAGTAACTGTTATATTTTTATTCAAAATAGTACCTTTTTTTAGTTAGCCAATTTGTATACTACGATTAACGATTACAATAGTCACCATACGCTATAGCAGTCTTAGTTGAGGAATTAGCGTTAACCCAATTTTGTTGCCTAAGAATGCTCTGATATAACTCTCCTCCTTCATCAGTAAGTTTATTGCACACATAAGAAAACTCAGAAGCAATCGGATGCTTTTTCTCTCTATTTTTATACCAGAAACTAAAAGATGCTTCACATTCCTGACTACCCATTTTTATAACGCCAATCTCTACTACAGTCTCGAAAGCAGCGAAGTTGTTAACCGTCTTGAGCTTTTTATTATCGTCAATGCCAAGTTCATTTAGCACTGGATACAGCGATAGTAGATCCGATATTTTCTTCATTTTTCCTAGCTCAATACTTCCTGAGTAAGAGAATTTTTTCTGTGTTTTAAAGGGTGATTTCCTTACAATATCAGCCTCATATTTTGACTTTGTCAACTTTGAAGAAGGTTTAGCTTGAAATGATTTTTCTCCTACTTCATCAGGTTCAGCCCCCCTATATTTAAGGGTTATTTTAAGCCTGTCCGGAACGTCGTTCTTTAATGTAAACCTCTTTCTCAGGATATAGTTATTTTTCAGCAAATCACATTTTTTGGTATCAAAGTAGCTTACTATTCTTGATTTCTCTTTTTTATCTTCATCAACAACTATTCCAGGTTGTTCCTTTATTATTTTTATAAAGCCATCAATCCCTGCATCTCTAGCATCAGAAGTAAAAAGTAAATTATTCAACATCACCTTGAATTCAAAAGTATCAGGAGCTAAATTGCTGGGTTGAGCAACGATAAAAGGGCTAAATACTCCGCCACCTATAACGATTAGTAGAGTGGCGACTTTCGTAGATAAATTCATTGTTAATGCCTCCGGTTGACTAGGTAAAATTCACCTCCTTTATCAGGAGGATTTCATTGGCTAACGAGGCTGTAGAATAACCTTAAAATACGAGCCCCTTTCAACGTCCTAAATTTTTTTAACTTTTAACATCATCCTCCCTTTTTTTCTTTATTTCAACATTTCATTCCATCGCTTATTTTTCCTGTCCTCTAGCCCTAATTCATGACGATTTATCGTATTTCTCGCCCTACTGGCTAATTTCTCATAGTTCTCCAGCTTCTTGATATTCTGGATCAGACAGAACAACTTCCACTGGGTATTCACTTTGGTTTTCCCTCTTAAACTAAAGCGCTTAAGCCCTTTATTGCTGCAATTATTGCCCAAACACAGGACCTACCGCGCAGGGTCGGTGGCGCAAGCATCATGGTTAATCTTGAGTCGTTTGTAGCGTTCTTCGATGCTTTCTAAAATGGGTAGCAAGATATGTTGCTTTGAGCCTTCCCCAAAGGTTTGTGGCTCAATGACGACTTGATGTTTTTTATTCACAGCCGCCACGCCATTGTAACCTTGGATCGTGCTTTCACTGGAGGTCATTGTGACATTTTCGTTGTCGGTGACATTGTTTTTGACTTTAGAATTAGGGTCATAAAAAGCATATTAAACCTTACTCTGACCCCAGTTGTATTGAGTACCTTCGACGACTATTTCACGTTTTACTGATTTACTCATATGGCTCTAATAATCCATTTGTATAGCGTTTTGCTCACCTGTCGCGGAAAGGTGTTCGATGAACTTTAATAAAAAACTAACCTTTAAAAAGGTAAAAGTGATTTTCATAAATTTATTGGATATCTGTTTAGTCATTTCTATCTCTCTCCAGCATAAAGTTTTATTACTTATGTAGTATTACCAAGGATAGCTGATTACAATACGCGTTTTTGCATCAACCCAATCAAAAATTTTTTTAGCATCACCCACCTCAACATGAATATAACCGCCTGTTTCTCCACCATTACCAACGGAGGTAGCCTGACCTGGTCATTCATGTATATAGATACTACGTTGCCCCCAAATTAAAATAGAGTAATTCATGCGGCAAGGAACTGCTATTTTTCCAATATTAGGGTAGTTACACACATACTCCTGACTAAAATAGGGGTGGCGTTTGACGTTAGGTAAGCCTGGGTTGATGGTAAGATCTGTTGGGTATTTTAAACCAACGCAATACTGTTCGATTAGCCACTTTTAAAAGCCTTCACTGTATCAGGGCTTACTGATAAGGCGACAGATCAGATCTTTAGTGTAGTCCGGTGAGCAGAGGCGATATTTCAACAACAAACAAATGCTCGTTTATTCAAAGCCTTTGCCAAGCGCGATGAACTAGACTGGAGTACGAGAACAAAACTCTGGAAACGTAATAATGCTTGAGATTCCTTAGCCTTGAGACTACCAGCCCAAACATCTAAACCCATAACTGAAGCGTGGAAACACCAAGAAAAGCAACACGATAATTCTTAGCTTTATCTAGGATATTAAGTAACGCGACTCGACATAAAAATGCAATTTTTTGAGAATAACAGCTACTTTTAGGTTTTCCTACAGCCTGAACGACCAAATCACTTGACGCTTTTTACGGTCAAATGGGGTTGAATGTTAGGTGATGTGAAACCATAAATTACTATTTGATATGATTTTTTCCTTTAAATTGCTTTTGAGGAATTCTATAAAGAAAATAAATTAATATTAATGCAATAAATAATTCACCAAAAAGAGCAATAAATTCGTAAGGTTGACCGCCCCTGTAATCCCCAGAAATAAACGTTTTGAAAGTGAAGATAAAACTAAATCCCCAAAAAAACAGGTTAATACTGACCCCTACTCGCACTAATAAAACATTTGCAAGCTTATTAAAGAAAAGCCTCCATTTCATAAATAACACAATAATGAAGTTAACTATCGTAAGAATAAATACTAGTGCAACTGAAATGCTTTCACCATAAAGCCCCCATCTTCCATCTGCATATGCAGGTAAACAGGCAAAATAAAATATTATCAACAAATAGAGCTTGACTACTTTCATTTATCACCTAATAACGGCTGATGTATACTGTATCGCTTTTTCACCAGCAATCATTAATTTCTCGAAAAACCTATCATAAATTGCTTTTATAGTTTTATGCCCATAATATACCTTCTGGTAAACAAAACCCACTAAACTCAATATGAACAACACGTCTATTTGTTGGGTTTACCGCTTTACTTGAGGAATGTAACAAGTGAGGTCGCATTATTAATGTGTCTCCTTTGTTTACTATGCAGTTTATGGAGGTATGATTATTACAATATTGATTTATTTCAGCCTGAGATAAAATACCAAGCTTATGACTACATGGCATTATCTTTAGGCAACCATTTTTCTCATTTGCAGCATCAAGGTGAACTCGAAAAGTTATCATGTTATTTAATACCTCTAATGGAGGCTGAACATGATGAGTACCATCTTTGACACTCCAAGAGCCCCATCCTTCAAGTTCAAAACGCTCTGTTACAGCTACCGTTCTATCTTGATGCCACGTCACTAACCAGTTATTTTCTATTGTTTTGTCGAAATATATAACTCTGACGACCTTTGGATCATTTAACAAGTAATTTCTTGCTCGATTAAGCAATTTTTCAGATGATACTAAGTTTTTTATTGATTGGTATTTTTTCTCAGCATTTCTAACGCCGCCTTTTTGTTTTTTAATACCTGAACTAATAACATCTTCTATTATTGCATTTAGATTTTTGGTCGAGACAAAATTACTCCGAATTTCAAATCCATCATTTGTAAAAGACACTATGGCTAATTCCTTTTTTCATATAACGATAAGCGTCACCTGACGCGGGACGATGAACTCCAGCAACGCGGTGAACTTTGATATAAAACTGACCTTTAAAAACGAACTGCGCTTACCGCAGTCAGGTGGAGCTACGTGTTAGAAATAATTATAGCACTGTAGGTTTAAAAGCTTCAGCTCAAAAGGATAAAGGATCCTTACACCTCAATACTAAATTCAGTTTTTACTTAACGGTGATAGTTAAATCATCATAAACCAAAGACCCTACCCCGTTCGACCCCATTTTTTACTTTTACCTGATTTATATCTTTGTTTTTAATGCTGAATTGCTTCGATAATAGCCGTTGGATTGTGTTTTACCACTTGCAATAATACTCTTGCAGTTCCTCTGGGAGAACGCAAACCTTGCTCCCAGTTTCTTAATGTTCCAACTGAAATACCAAATGTAGCGCAAAATTTTTGTTGACTCATTCCTGTTGTTTCACGAATAGCTTTTACATTAAGGTCTTCTGCTATATGTTCAATTACTTTAGTTTCCTTACCTTTAGCGTGATTAAGTGCTTCAGTAAGCCCAGCTGATATTTCATTGAATGCTGTATTCATTGTCTATGCCTCCAATATGCGACCAGGTCTTTAACTGACTTGGATAAAATATGTTTTTCTTCGGAGCTAATATTTACTTTCTCATTTTTTGAGAAAATAGCTAACAGATACAATTGGGGTACTTAGCAAGAAATTCCTGACTATACCTTCTACCTTCTAAAATGGAACGATAAGCTCACCTGTTGCAAAAAGATGTTCGGTGAATTTCAACAACGCGATAAACTTTAATAAAAAACTGACCTTTGAAAACGAACTGAGCTTTCCGTGATCAGGTGGAGCTACGTGGTAGAAACAGTTATAACATTGTATCTTTAAAAGCTTTATATATTATGCCTCTATGCTAATTTTAGAGGTTTGCAGTTAAATATCATAAATCAAAGACCCGCCCCCATTTTTCTCGTCCTTACCCGATTTATGTGTAATCAAATTATCATGAGTGTCTTAGTTAAGTTGTTGATACAAGACCAGCGTTAGACCCAATTATTGACTCAACATTACCATTGTCACGACCATGGTCATTATAGAAATCCAGCATGATAACACCATACCTTCTTTCGCCCGTTTTACCTGCCAGATAGGCTTCAAGACTTACATTCATTGCGGGCTTAACGCCATTCCCGCCCCATGCATATTGGTAGGGCGTGTGAAAACCATTGGTGGCAAGACTGTTATAGGTCATATACATGATACCGTCATCAGGCGTATCAATGGCCACATTCAAGCAGTCCTGCACAAGTTTTACTTTTTTATTTGTATCATGTTGCTTGTACTGATCTTCTATTTCTAATTTCACCCCATCCGGTGTTGTTAAGCTGAATGTTTCATTCTTTTTCCAACCTTCTGAAAGGTTCACACCCATAACGCCTGAGCCTTCGATTTCAAATCTTCGAAACAAAATTATCTTGCCTCTTATCGTATCCAAAGGAGGGATATTGCCCTCTAAATAGAATAGATCCTTGTACTGATCCTGTGCGAGATAGGTCTTGAATCCCGCTTCAATGTCACCGCTACTGTCAGAAGCTGAGTCCATCAGCATAATGATGGTCTCTCGTGTATTTGCCGTCAGGAAAGTAGTGCAGCTATTGAGAACATCACCGAAACTAATTTTACAACTGTAAATCCCGTGCATGACTTTAAGAGGATCACCACTATTGTTTTGTGTACTCACCCTGATGTCCAGGAAACGAATACCGTCTTCCAACTGTGTGGCTATACCGAAGTTCTGGGTATGAGCGTAACCGTCAGCAATTTTCTCGGTGCCAGAGTCGTGGGTGCCAGGGATGGAAAACTTGTCCAGCGTGAAAGTACCGTTGAGGCCACTCATCCATTGAGGGTGTGTATTAAACCATTTCGAAAGATACTTATTATCAGGGGAGCGAGGGTACACAGAAGCATCGGCTTCAGATAATATATCTAGTTCTTCCTTAGCACTACCCCAGACGATGTAGTAAGTGCCGTTCTGATTAACCGCATGGCGATAGTGCTTCCCCTCTGGCTTTACATTTTCTCGTTTGACCCCCAAAGTATAGGTGGCCCCCCAATCGTAGGTCCCTTCTTCTCCTGGTTTGACAACGGCTTTACTTCTTCCGCCTTGACGCCAATAATGGACATCCCAAATTGTGCAGTTTCTTACTGTTAACGTTCCCATATATTCCTCCTTTTGAGCGATTATAATTCATTGGCTGGTTCGATTGCTTGCCATAAAAGATGTGTCTTTAACACTAATATTACGCCTGACTCTAGTCACAGGTATAATTCTGTAGTTAATATTGGTAGCACATAACACTATTATTAGCAGGCATAAACGCCCTGATATTCCACAGTATTGACCGACGGTTAAGGCAAATATGCCTCATTTCCCCCACAGTATTGACCTGCAAATCAAGCAAGTTTGCCTGCTATCTCACTTATCTTGTCAATTTGCCTCAACTATTGATATTATCCGTATAAAAAGGAAAACTAACAAAAAGACTATGTCAATTTATAAGTTATTTTATCGTTTCTGTCAATAATAAAAAAACAGCCTTTTCAAGGGAATACTGTGATTTACTAGCCTTCATACTCTCTAACGCTCATTCACTATAATCGTATGGCTAGCACTATCATCACTTAAGTAGATCTCTCCCTCTTGAATATTGCATTGTAATTGCATAGAACGCTTTAGCATATCCTCAACGCCTGGCGCATTAATATGCAAAACCTT
>WTCM01000155.1 GCA_013138595.1 Methyloprofundus sp.
TTATGGTTTTGTAATCCCTAAACTATCCCACATTTCATCGACTTTTTTAACCACATCATCTGACATAGAAATAGTCCGCCCCCATTCGCGAGTCGTTTCACCGGGCCATTTATTGGTCGCATCAAAACCGACTTTAGAACCCAAGCCCGAAACAGGTGAAGCAAAATCTAAATAATCAATCGGGGTGTTTTCCAATATGGTTAAATCGCGTGCTGGATCCATACGTGTAGTAATTGCCCAAATGACTTCTTGCCAATTGTGTACATCCACATCATCATCCACCACAATCACAAATTTGGTGTACATAAACTGACGTAAATACGACCACGTACCTAACATCACCCGTTTAGCATGGCCTGCATATTGCTTTTTCATGCTAATCACAGCCATACGATACGAACAGCCTTCAGGCGGTAAATAAAAGTCCGTAATTTCAGGAAATTGCTTTTGCAAAATTGGTACAAACACTTCATTTAAGGCGACACCTAATACGGCTGGTTCATCAGGTGGCTTGCCTGTGTAAGTACTATGATAAATCGGTGCGGCACGTTGGGTAATACGCTCAATCGTGAAAACAGGAAATGAATCCACTTCATTATAATAACCTGTATGATCGCCAAACGGGCCTTCGTCCGCCATATCATCAGGATAAATAAAACCCTCTAAAATAATTTCTGCACTGGCGGGAACTTGCAAATCATTAATCAATGATTTTGCTACTTCAGTTTTGCTTCCGCGTAATAAGCCCGCAAATGCATATTCTGATAAAGAATCAGGCACGGGAGTCACTGCTGCTAGGATGGTCGCGGGGTCTGCGCCTAATGCCACTGAAATAGGGAATGGTTCACCTGGATTGGTTTCTTGCCACTCTCTATAATCCAAAGCCCCGCCACGATGTGCTAACCAGCGCATAATCACTTTATTTTTAGCAATTACTTGGAGACGATAAATACCCAAGTTTTGACGTTCCTTGTAAGGACCTTTAGTAATCACTAAGGGCCACGTAATTAAAGGGCCTGCATCATCGGGCCAACATGTTTGTATCGGGTATTCACCCAGATCAATTTCATCACCGATACGAATCAATTCCTGACAAGGTGGGTTTTTAACCACTTTCGGTGCCATATTTAGCACATTTTTAAATACGGGAATTTTATCTATCGCATCTTTCATACCTTTAGGCGGTTCAGGCTCTTTCAGTTGTGAGAGTAATTCACCCACGCCACGTAAAGCCTTCACCGAGCTTTCGCCCATACCCATTGCGACGCGATCAGGCGTACCAAATAAGTTAGCTAAGACGGGAATATTATAGCCTTTAGGGTTTTCAAATAATAAAGCAGGGCCGCCTTGTTTTAAAGTACGGTCGCTGATTTCTGTCATTTCTAAGACAGGATCCACTTCTTGCGTAATACGCACTAGCTCGCCTTTTTTTTCGAGTTGTGCGATAAAATCTCTTAGGTCTTTATATTTCATTATTTTTTAGGGTAGTTAGGGGTTCCATGTTCAATAAAATCTGCTAAAACTTTAAATGATGGGCATTTGTTTTTAACAATGCCTAAATCTACTTTTTCCAATATACGTTGATTATGCGTAACATGATCATACAAAGGTTTCGACTTTTTAGTTTCACTTAGTTTTTTAAGTTTTTCTTTTGGGTTAATAATCGACTCAGGGTTTGGAAATTCTTTTGTAGGTTTCCAAGAAGAAATTACTGTTGATACTGCTTTAATATCCGCTAATATCCATGCTTCAATCTCTTCTGTGGGAATTAAAATACAAATCTTATTTTTACTTTTATTGATTCCTGAGCGTTTTATTATTTTTGTAACTACTGCATCATATCGTTTTTGGTAGGCATCTTTATCACGGTCATAACAAATAATAAATTTATCGTACCCCGTATTTTGAAGCTTTTCTAAATCTTTCCAACCATCACGTAACATTTTTGCGCAACCACTAAAACCTCTCCCCTTTATTTTAATGGAGTTATCCTTTGCAATACGCTTAATTAAAACTTTTAAACACTCAATATCACTATTATCTTCCGCAAGAATTGCGTACATTATTCATCATCCTCTGTCTCAAGGAATTCAGATAATGTCCCTTCATTTGCTATATATCTAGGGACAAGTGAAAGTGTTTTATCATCCAGTGATGAAGCTTTAGTGCCTGCTTCTGTCATTTTAACGAAACGAATCATTTTCGCTTCTAATAAATCAATCACTTCAGCAGAATGCGTGGTAATAACGAGTTGTTTATTTAGATGTTCGGCATAAGTAAAACATAAAGATAATACTTTTCTAAGTAAACCGACATGAATGCCATCTTCGGGTTGTTCAATTAGTAAGGTTGAATTATTATCGTATAAAAGGGCTAATATAATAGCAATAACACGCCGTGTACCAAAAGATAAGTCTTCGTAATCCAAAATATTATTTCTAGTCACGGCAGTAAAAGAAATTCGATGAAAAAGGTTATCATCTATTTCTTCTTCCCCCCAAAGAACAGTCTTAATAACTATATCTTTGATTAAATTTAAGCCATTTTCTCCCAGTAATGCTTTTATTTCTTCAAACTGCTCTTTATTACTGTGCCATTGATGTAAGAGCCTCATACAAACTGAACGCTCTATTTTTTTATTGTCAGCTAACCACTGTTGATACTGATTTTCACTGATAGAGGAAAACTCTTTTATTAGATTATTATCTAAATCATAATAAGTAACTTTTGATAAATAATTAAAAACAGGACTAATATCAGATAATTTTTCTTCTGGCAATAATGAATGTAACGTATATATCACAGAGGCTGATGCAGAAATATTAAGCTCTATAATCTCATCTGCATGATAAAATACTGCCGTTTTACCCTCTCTTTCTGTAATCAGCTTCCAATTATTATCAATATATTTCCACAAGTTCTCAATAATAATTCTCCCTTTATTACTGCGAGAAATACTTACTTCATATTTAAACAGTTCTGATTCGATGGAGAACTCAAGGCTATATTCAGAGCTATCTTTTTCTAAGCGACCTTGGATTCCCTCCCAACCAGCAATTGATTTATTAGCACCCACCGCAAATTGCGCGCGCTCTTCAATCACCCTTAAAATATTCGTTTTACCCGCCGCATTCCGACCAATTAGAGCAGTCACTGCATCTAGCCCTAATTCAACATCGGTACAAGATAAAAAATTTTTAATTTTAACTTTTTTTAACATGCTAGAACCCTATTAATAAACTTGGCTATCCTGCAACACGAAACAAACAATCTCGTTCCAATGCTTCGCGTTGGAGTGCAATCAGGAACGCTCTGCGTTCCACGACGCAGAGCGTCGGCTTATGCATTCCCACGCGGAGAGGTTGTGAAAGAATTCAATAATCTCTCTAAAAAGACAGATTGCGTAGGTTGGGGTGAGCTTGCGAACCCCAATAATCAATGACTTACTTAGCCTCAATTGTTGGGGTTCATGCTTCACCCCAACCTACGCCTAATTCTTTCACAGCCTCGGAGCGTGGGAACGAGAAATATAATACCCTACGCTGCAATCCCCGTATGTCTCAATAAAGCATCAATGTTAGGTTCACGCCCACGGAATTTTACAAAGAGTTCCATTGCGTCCGCGCTGCCGCCTGTTTCTAAAATATTCTTTAAAAAAGACTCGCCTGTTGCCGCATCAAAAATACCCTTCTCTTCAAACAAAGAATACGCATCACTAGATAAGACTTCTGCCCATTTATAACTGTAATATCCTGCCGCATAGCCCCCTGCGAAAAGATGCGAGAAACTATGTGCAAAACGATTAAAGGCGGGCGGAACCATCACTGATACTTGTGCGCGTATTTCATCGAGTACCGCATAAATGTTTGCACCTTGCTCTGGATTGTAATTTTGATGCATTTTAAAATCAAACAGACTGAATTCTAGTTGTCGCACCATAAACATCCCTGCTTGGAAATTTTTCGCCGCGAGCATTTTATTAAATAGCTCATCAGGTAAAGCCTCCCCTGTTTGGTAATGCCCTGACATTAAAGCGAGCGCTTCTTTTTCCCAACACCAATTTTCCATAAATTGACTAGGCAGTTCTACAGCATCCCACTCCACGCCATTAATCCCTGATACGCCTAAATAATCGACTTGTGTCAGCATGTGTTGTAAGCCATGACCAAATTCATGGAATAAGGTTAAGACTTCATCATGCGTTAATAAAGCAGGATCATTGCCCACTGGCGGGGTGAAATTACAGGTTAAATAAGCAACAGGAATTTGTATGCCATCAGCGGTTTTCTTACGCCCTACGCAATCATCCATCCACGCGCCACCGCGTTTTTTTGCTCGCGCATACAGATCAATATAAAACTTACCGCGTAACTCCCCTGTTTTATCTTCAATTTGGAAAAAACGCACATCTTCATGCCAGCAATCGACATCACTCACTTCGCTAATATTTAAACCATACAGTTTATGTACCACGCTAAACAAGCCCTCTAGCACTTTCGGCGCAGGGAAATATTGTTTGACTTCTTCTTGTGATAAATCGTAAGCATGTTGACGCATTTTCTCTGAATAATAACCTACATCCCATGGGTGTAATTGCTTAACACCATGTTCTTTATCGGCAAATTCAGTCAGTTCAGCTAAATCTGTTTTTGCTTGATCTAATGATTTTTCGGCTAATTCTTCTAAAAAGTCAGTGACTTGTTTAGGTGAATCTGCCATTTTGGTAGCAAGTGATAATTCCGCATAATTTGCAAAGCCGAGTAACTGCGCTTTTTCATGGCGTAAAGCAATAGTTTGCTCCATCGTTTCTGTATTATCCCATTCTGCTTTTGCCCCTAGTTCAGAGGCGCGAGTAGAAAATGCCTTATACATATCTGCGCGTAATTGTCGATCATCCGCATAGGTCATCACGGCAATATAAGATGGGAATTGCAAGCTTAACATCCAGCCTTTTTTACCGTCTTGTTCCGCCGCTTGTTTGGCCTGCTGTAAAGCCGACTCAGGCAATCCTGCTAAGGCACTTTTTTTAGATAAGAGTTTATGCCAATCATTCGTGGCATCTAAAATATTCTCTTCGTATTTGCTGGAAAGTGCTGAAAGTTCTAGGCTGATTTCTTTATAACGGTCTTGTTGCTGATCATTTAAATCTACACCCGATAAACGAAACCCACGTAAGGCATTTTCAATCACTTTTTGCTGGGCTTTTTCTAATTGTGCATAAGCCTCACTCGACTCAATGGCTTGATAAGCTTTAAATAAGTCCTTATGTTGCCCCATTGCGGTGGAATATTCACTAAGCTTAGGCAGGCAAGCATTATAAGCATCACGTAAATCATCATTATTAACCACTGAATTCATATGGCTAACAGGTGACCATGCTTTATTAATTTTATCTTCTACAGCCTCTATAGGCGCGATTAGATTATCCCAAGTATACTCAGTATTAGCGGCTAGATATTGCTCTACGGCAGCACTTGCCTCTGCTAATAATTGCGTAATAGCAGGCTCTACATGTTCGGGTTTTATTTGTGAAAAGTCAGGTAATTCAGAGGGGCTTAACAAAGGGTTTGTCATTTTTTTATCGTAAAATTAAGTGGGTATTAAAAGCTACCTATCTAAAAGCAATAAGACTAGTGGTTATTATTAGTTGCAGGGCATTATTTTTTATTTAAAGGTTTTCTTTACAGCCATTTCAGCCTATTATGTGCATAAAAATAGCTTCTAATTTCAGTATTATTGAATTCTCGCTCCTCAACATACTTAATTATATAATTTATAAGGTACAAATGGATATTTATAAATTTAAGTTAGCACCCGCTGCAACAAACACCCCACTCCCTTTCAAGCCAGTAGAAAGACCTCTTAAAAAGTGGCTAGATTCTTTGGAAGGTCTTACTGACATAGAAAAAGCCCAGAAAATATTATTTGTGATACAAACGCTTAATGAAATAAAAACCGTCTCTTCTACACAAAAAATCGGCTTATTTGCAATCATTTATCACTTTTTCGAGCAACGGCTAAAACAACTAAAAAGAGAAATTTTAAGTTATACATTACCTCTTTCAACACAACAGCAATCTAATATTGAGCATATCGTATGGATATACAGTGAGCTGGCAAACAGCTTTACAACACACTGTGGTATTAAAAAAAATACACATTCTTCTGCTCAAGCAATATACCTTGGCTTACAAGCACTTACTCAGGCCTATATTTATATTTCTATGATATATCAGCAGCCCTTTGCTCAGTTTTGGAAGCGTAGCTATTTACTTTATGGCCTGGCATTTCAACAAGGTCTGCTAGAAAAAAAAGTGAGTACTAATGAACAATATATTGATACCATCAACAAAAGCTTTAAGCACTTATTAGCACTTTATCATTGCGGGCTAGACCAGCTTCGCCCTAATGATATTTTTGTCGTTTCTTCCTGTGTTGAAAAATATATATCAAATATGCAGATGACGAGTACCCCTCCCCAAAATTTAGCACACTACTCTGCTTTTAACTTATATTCTGATCACCCACCCGCTCCTTTATCACGTATTGATAAGACTGAAAAATGCATTATTCATTTTTTTTCAGCCTATGAAGTCGCAAAAGAACTCTTTAGCAATGCGAAAAACGAAGCCTCTGGAACAGGAATACTCAAATCTATCAGCCATGAAACGATCTTACAGGCTGCAAAATCACTGAGTATGACTCAAAAGAGAAAATATACCCGTTTTAACGATCTCATTACTAAAGAAGGTATTATTGGCTTTAAAAATATAGTCAGTGAACTCGCTAAAAGCAGTACACTTTCTCTCCCCATTCAACAGTCTCAACCTTCCCCCCCTAGTCCTCAGTTAGGCTTGGTTACCCAAGAAGAACAATCTATAGCAGGAATGAAAAATAAGCTGGGGCATGAAGAAAGGAATTCTTATTTATCTAAAAAAACACAAACACGCATACAACAAGCGGCAACAATCTTTAATGCCAATAAAGAAGTAGACAATACAGCTCAAACAATTTGGCAAGATTCTAACTACCCTCAGTATATTGACCCATTACCATACACGGCACCCGAATTAAATATTTATGATTCCAGCATTAATGGTTATAAAATTATCGTTAAGACCTGTAATAGTACGCCTATTAAAATTGGCGAAATTATAGGCATTAAAAATAACAGCTCAATAGAGACAGGGGTTGTACGTAGAATTTCTCAGTTAACAGATAATAAACTGGAGTTGGGTATAAAATTATTATCTTTAAAAACAGACTTAGCGTACATTTCTTTAGATAAAGAAGAACAAACAATTATTATTTCTGCATTATTCTTACCAGGTATAAAAACACAAAAAACTAAAGATAGTGTGATTTTTGATAATACAGAACTACATGATGCAACCCTAATAAACTTGTATCATCCCGACCAAGAAGCTATTCTCTGTCGCTTAAGTAAACTTTTACACCTTTCTAGCGCCGCCACTCACAAGGAGTTATTTTATTCTCATATTATTAATGAAAATTAAGTTTTTCGCTGGGCATTTCTGAACAAGAACTGAACGAGATATTCAGCCCAACGGTCATGTTTAGTTTACATTGGATATGGAACGTGCACGTTCCTATGCACAAGATAAAGCCTCTTTGCTCATTCTGTACAAAACGATTGAGACGGGAGTCATCCCGTCTATCCCGTCTCGCTTAATATTCCCTTTGCACAATCTTAATTGGCTATAATCCCATAACTGTCCGCTAAGTTCTTAAACTCAGCACTGCCAATAAACCCCTCAATCACCTGCTCTCTTGTACGTATCCCATTTTCTATCTCTATTACCCAATGATTGATCTCTACTGGCATTGCCTGCCTATTAAGGATTGCTTGATAGGCAATGTCTACAAAGCGACTATTATCATGCCCATGACTGATAAACTCAGCACTAAAAAAGAAACCTCGGGCAATATCACTCGCCTTACTAGCACCACTTTGTAAGGTATTCGACCACCCTTCATAACCACCAATATCAGCATGACGACCTAAAACGCGTTGATAAAACCTAACAACAAACTGTTTAATCTGATAAAAAGCATACTCCTCTTCACTTAAAACAGTTCCTGAAAAGCGCCCCACTAAATCTGCAAACTCGGCACTCATCAAAAAGCCATAAAGCACCGTTTCTCTAAGCTCTCCGCTTTGTAATGCAGCAACCCAATTAGATTTCCCTCCCGCATCAGCCTCTCTGCCTAAAAGTGTACGATAAAGTACATCTACATAACCATCATCATTAAGGTTTAATTCAATAAACTCCATACTCTTCAAAAAACCAAAGATAACAGAACTAGCAGATTCGTGCTGGATTATGTCATACCAAAACTCAACGCCTGAATGATCCGCAGTACGCCCTAAAATATTAAGGTATAAACGCTTAATAAACTCCTCCGTCAACACTTGCTTTTCACTAGGCAGTGGAGGGGTTATATCCAGCGTATAACGAGATTCGGCTGCATAACAAGACATGCTAGGGTTACAGCTGGCAATTTCTACGGTATAAGTATCATCCACTAAAAAGACTTCAAAACTTGTATCAGAAGAATAAACCAACTGTTTAGCAGAGTTATAAAGGTTAATAAAATACCCCAAATCCATATAGTCTGGATTTGCTGCCATAAAATGAGTCAGGCCATATAATCTAAGCTTAAACGTATCCTTATCCTTCTGGGTATTTAGCTCACCGCTAATAGCAGTATTATTAAGCGTATCCCCCTGCTCTAAAGGGCTACTAAGATTAATTAAGTCTGCATGATCAATAAACACATCATAGCCATAACTTTGTATCGTGCCGTTTCTCATGGAAACACCTGAAATTTCTACACGGTACCAAGTGTCATATTGCCAGTTTTGAGCTGTCCACGTAAGCACATTAGGCACTCCGTAACCAAACTCATCGGCATGCTGATGTGTAATCAATAAATTTTCACCTGTTTCTTTATTGCTGACAGTAAGCGTTGCATTAACAAAATAGTTATACCAATTGTTCCACGCCTCATTCTTGTCCTCAATAACGGTAAAACTCCACGGTGTACGCTGACCCGTGGTTTTATCTGATAAGAAGACATAAGGATACTTTTGGTAAGGAAAGGCCACATAATCAACCTCAACAGGCGTATCTGTTTCTGGTTCTTCATAAAAGCGTGAGACTTTTAATGCAGCAAAGCCATCTACTTGAGCATAAGTCATATAGTCTAAAAAAGGGTTCAGCAGCCAACGCCTATTACCAACAACATCCCCCATAATAGAGTCACTAGCATCATCTAACCAAGTCACTATATTATCAGCAGGATCAGCCCTCTCCACTCCACTTAATAAAGCGGATGAACGACTCCCATAATACGCATCGGATGTATAACATTCAGCGACCCCAGACGGGGAATGGTCTAAAAAATTATTTGCTTTTTGCAATAAAGCAGACTGCTGTATTTGATTATCATAATAATAGCTATATTCAACAGGCGGCAAGAGATGCAGGTTTCTAAGCTCATTTAAAGTCTCAAATGCGCGTAACTTTGCTATATCAGTGACTGCCCCTGCCGCACAATTGTCCACGGAAGGCTCAATAGCATAAAGATAATTCGCTTGTGAATAGTCTGAACTGTCCATGTCTATGACAAAATCTTGCCAATAACTCGTATTATATTCAGCAAGTGCGGAATGACTAAAAAAAGAAGTCAGTAAAAATAAGGGGGCATAATATTTTAGGAATGTCATCACAGCTCCTCCTGAAAAAGTGTGTTTATTAAAGAAACGCTTTTCTTAAATGATAAAGGGGTTTAAAAATATAATTGTGATATGTTACAGAAAAAAAAGATTTTTTTTAAATTATTTCAATAATAACTCTTATCATCTTTACACATTTTTTATTATGTAAATCATTGAAAACTAGGAATATAGCGGTATATATTATATTAAGCTAAAAATTAAACTATCCATTTTACGTACAAATTTAAGCAAGGAGTACGGGTGATTTATAGTACCAGCCAATTACTCTAGTATCTGCTGTAATTTTTTATCTTTATTTAATAATGTCTGCTCAAGTTCTTTTGCTTTTTCTAATGCTTTAACTTGCTCATTAAAGACAGTCAGTGGCTTTGTTTGCTTCGCAGTAATAGCCGTCGAAGTAGCAGATGGCTCTTCACTAGAACAAGCACTTAAACCTAATAACACAGCCGCGAGTATATATATTCTATATTTCATTTTCTTACCCTTTTATAAATAACAGACTGACTATATTAACAGCTTTCAATATAAATCGATGGGGTCTATATCTAAAGACCAACGTACTTTTCGTGCTTGTTTAAGCTGACTGATTAACGGTAATAATGCTTTTAAGAGTAAATGTAAGTGTTTACGCTGCTTATGCTGTAATAATAATTGGAACCTAAATTGCCCAATTCTTTTTGCCATCGGTGCGGCAACAGGGCCTAGAAGAAAGACACCCGCTGGATTATGTAACTCAGCCAATTTAATAACTTCTTGTAAAAAATCCAAAGGTGCGGCTTCCTCGTGTGCATTAGCCCGTAGCAAGGCTTGATAGCTATAAGGTGGCAGCTCAGCAAGTTTACGTTCGACTAATGCGGCTTGTGCAAAAGCCGCATAACCTTGATGAATCAAGGTATTTAACAAAGGGTGCTCAGGCTGTCGTGTTTGCATAATCACGCGACCTTTTTTTTCTGCACGCCCAGCACGCCCTGCGACTTGAATAATCAGCTGTGCTAAGCGTTCGGGGGCATGGTAATCAATACTAAATAAGCCACTGTCTACATCTAATAAAACCGCTAAGGTCACATTAGGAAAATGATGTCCTTTGGCAAGCATTTGTGTGCCTAAAATAATATCGACTTTGCCTTGATTAATAGCTTCTAAGTGTTGCTCTAAAACCCCTTTTCTTTGCGTGCTATCTCGATCTAAACGTACTGCTTTATGTTGAGGAAATAAATAGCTTAAAGCATTTTCTACGCGCTCTGTGCCTAAACCTAAAGGTTTTAATTCTTGAGACTGGCAATTAGGACATTGCTTCATCAAAGGCTGTTCACTGGCGCAATGATGACAGCGTAAGGATTGTTGTTGATAATGTATCACTAAATTTGCATCACAGCGTGAACATTGCGCGACCCAACCGCAGCCATGACAAATCAACGTGGGGGCAAAGCCACGACGATTTAAAAATAATAAAACCTGCTCATTCTTTGCCAAGGTTTTTTGTATCTCTCGAATCAGCGGAGGCGATAAGCCTTCTTGCAATACCTGGTTTCTAACATCTAATAATGACAAGCTAGGAGGCGTAGCACCGCCTGCACGCTTCGCTAAACGCAATAATTGGTAACGTTGTTGGGTGACATTATATAAACTTTCTAAGGAAGGCGTTGCAGAACCTAAAACAATAGGAATATTCAGCATTTTAGCGCGCACAATCGCCACATCACGCGCCGAGAAGCGAAAACCTTCTTGTTGTTTAAAAGAGGCATCATGCTCCTCATCTAAAACAATTAAGCCTAAATTCGGCATCGGGGTCAGTAAGGCTGAGCGTGTCCCTAATAAAATAGCACTACTGCCTTTTTGCATTTTTAACCAAGCATTTTTCCGTTGCGTTTCGCTATGTCGAGAATGATAGGTTTCTATCGCCACATTAAAACGCTGCTTAAATCGTGCTTCTAATTGAGGGGTTAAAGTGATTTCAGGCAATAACACTAAGACTTGTTGTTGCTTTGCCAAAACCTGTTGAATCACCTGTAAATACACTTCTGTTTTACCACTGCCTGTGACACCATCGAGTAAATAAACGGAAAATCGGCTTAAGTTTGCACTGATACGCTGAATAGCAAGTTGCTGCTCATCATTTGCCTTAAGTGGTTTTTGTTTGGTAATGCTTGCTGCGTGTTGCTGCGTATGGTCTGTTTCTTTGACTAGCTGTTTTTCTAATAAGGCTTTTAGAGCAGGTCGCCACGCGCTAAAAGCTTCTGCAATCGCCTCTGGGCTTAAGGCAACTTGCTGAAATTTTAAATATTGCAATAAAGCGAGTTGTTTCGGGGCTTTTTTCAGCTCATGTTCTTCTAATTCATAGCCTGCCGCTGTTAGCTGATAATAACAACTTTTTTTTAATTCACTACTTTTACCTTTACGTAAAGCGGTAGGAAAGGCACTCATAAACACATCACCGATAGCATGGTGATAATATTTTTGCGCCCAATATAAGAGTTTTAAATCCTGAGCACTCAATAGCGGAATGCTATCAATGATTGCCTCAGCTGTTTTGAGTTTTTGACAGTCTATGTCAGTATCCGTCTTTATTTCAAGAATTAGCCCAATTTTTGTGCTTTTAGCGAAAGGCACTATAATACGCATGCCCACTTGCAACTCCGCAAGTGTCGCACCTTTAGGAGGGAGATAATCAAATAAACGTTGCAGTGGTATCGCTAAAGCGACACTTAAAATAATTTTTTTTGAAGACTTCAAATTAAGCCTATTTGTTGATAAAAATATGCCATAAAAACGCTAAGTCACTATTGCTGTTAAAGAAAAAAAGTTACCCACAAAGCCTGTGGATAACTCTGTGCATAAGGTCAGGAAAAGTCAGTGGAAGCCTTGGTTTTATTAGCCCTTTGTTAAATTGTACAAAATTAGAACAAACCTACAATAACAATTAAAATCAAAGCCTTACATAAGTCAAATGCTATTTTATGCTTCCTTAACTGAATATGAGTTGAAAAAATGTTAGCTTGCCAAGTATTGTGCGTAAAGTAAAATATTAATAAAAAAATGATTGACAGTATTTTCTCTAAAAAATCAGATTAAAATAGTTTTTTAGTAATATAAGACAAAACATCAAGCACATCGGTATCTTTCTTTTTATCCCTTAATAAGGATCCCCAAAGACCCTCGCTGGATTGACTTATTTTTTCTCGCTTTTGTTTAATTCTCTCTTTAACCGGTTGCTGCTCATGCAATAACTGCCCGCCTGCTTTTTTCCACTCCATTAAATGCGTAATCTCGCCACTATCTAACCAAAAACCATGATGCCTACAACTATCAACAATCACACCGCTCTTTTTTGCAAAGTTCATACGCCGCATAAACGCTTGGCAGACAGGACATTTAATATAGCGTATTCCTCGCGTGGTATCGTAACGGTCACGATTGATATTATCGATATGCGCGCCATTAATACCGCCTACATTACTCACCGCATGATCTAGCAAGGCTTCTATTTCACCTAGGTCAAAAAATAAACCAAAACATTGATCACAACGCTCAATAAAAATAGTGTCTGCTAATTCTAGTTCGACCGTTTGTAGCTGCTTATCACAATGCGGGCAAATTCTATCGGATAGCTGCTGTGTATTGGTCACCGTAAAATTACGTTTAGCATGTAAGTCTACATCATTGCGTACATTACAATATTGGCAACGATTAGTATTCGCCAGTAAGGGAGCTGAACAGCTTTGACAACGCGCCATTAGAAAGAATCCAAAATGCTTTTTTTCTTAGCCGTATATTCTTCTTCTGAAATTAATTCGGCTTGAAACATTTTTTTTAACTGGGCTAATTTTTGCATAGGATCTGAACTGTCACTACTTTTTTCAGGCGCTTGAGTCTGTGGCTGCCCAAAATCTGCGCTCATGGTATTCGCCATAGACTGCCCCATGCCCATTCCTGCGCCTAAGCCCATACCTAGCCCCGCACCACCACCTTCATTTCTAGCCGCTTCGCGCATCGCTTCTAATTGCTGCATACGTGCATAATCTAGCCCTACCGCCTCTGCTGCTTGTGCTTCTGCGCTTAAATCAGCAATTCTATTAATACGTTTTAAGGTCGATTCATCAAAATTTGTCCCTTCAATCCGAAAATCGGTAATTTCAAAACCGAGCTTCTCGAACTCTTGCTGCAACTGCTCACTCATCTCAGCCGCTATTTCTAAGCGATTAGCATCTATATCAACATAAGAATATTGGCTTTCCGCTAAAAAATCGGAGAGAGGATGCACTAAGCGGTTAGACATGACTAAGCGAAAATCATCAATATAAAAATCACTCCCTGCTCCCACGACATTGACAAAAAATGACTCAGGATCACTGATACGACAGCTATAATTTCCGTAGGCCATTAAACTCACAGGAAACTTATATTTAGGATCACTATATTTAATCGGTGAGGTCGTGCCCCATTTTTGATCTAATAATTTACTGGTGCGATAAAAATAAATATGCGCTTTATGCTCACTGGCAAAAAATTGCATAAACTTAGTCACGGTTGTCCAAAAAGGGATATTATCCGTTTTTAAATTCAGCAAACCAGGCTTATTAATCACTGACTTGATTTTGCCTTCATACACAAAAATACAACCTTGACTTGGCCCTACAATCAATTGTGATGCATTTTTTAGCTCATCTCCATTGCCTTGCCATTGTTGAAACAAAACATCAGGACTTGCTGTATCCCACTCAACAACTGAGCGTAGTTGTCGTTTAACCCCATCAAATATCGCCATTTTGCTACTCCTTTACAAAGGTACTTAGCCCAAAACATATTTTGGGCTCGCATTTTAATTCCCTAAAATTTTAGCTGAATAAAGCCTAAAATAACAGTATCATGATGGCTTTATATTTTTTATAGATTCTAAGGAGAGATTATGCCAATCAAGTCTTTTAATAATAAGCAACCCAAAATAGGCAAAGGCACATATATTGATGAGAGTGCCGTGATTATTGGGGAGGTAAGCATTGCTGATAATGTCTCAATTTGGCCAATGGCTGTGATTCGAGGTGATGTTGCTAGTATCCATATCGGTGCTGACACTAACATTCAAGACGGT
>WTCM01000175.1 GCA_013138595.1 Methyloprofundus sp.
TAGAGCCTCGTGAGTTGATTATGGACATTAGCTCGCGTTTAGTGGTGAATAAAGCTTCGATGAAAATGAAGCATGCACTGATTCAGCCTTTACTCGACCAATTTGAAAAAACAATCGCGGCTAGATAGATACTTATGACTCAAATGATTACTCGCTTAAATAGTGCTGATGCTGATTTCCAAACGCAATTACAGCAATTACTCGCTTTTGAAGAAAGTTCAGACCATGAAGTGCATCAACGCGTACAGGATATTATTGCCAATGTACGTGAAAAAGGTGATCAAGCGGTCTTAGATTACACTAATCAATTTGATCAATGTGGGTTTGAAAGTGCGACTGATTTTGAACTCTCCGCAGCACAGTTAAAAGCCGCATGGGATAACTTGCCTAAAGAGCAAGCAGCTGCCTTAGAAACCGCAGCAAATCGCGTGCGTGCTTATGCGGAACATCAAAAAATGCAATCGTGGGAATATACTGAAGCCGATGGCACCATGCTAGGGCAGAAAATCACCCCATTAGATCGTGCAGGTTTGTATGTACCAGGCGGCAAAGCCGCTTATCCTTCCTCAGTATTAATGAATGCGATTCCTGCGAAAGTGGCAGGGGTGCGTGAGCTGATTATGGTTGTCCCTACCCCACAAGGTGTGACTAATGAGTTAGTTTTAGCCGCGGCACATATTGCTGGGGTTGATCGCGTCTTCACTATAGGGGGTGCGCAAGCCGTTGCCGCCTTAGCTTATGGCACAGAGTCTATTCCTGCGGTAGAAAAGATCGTAGGGCCTGGTAATATCTATGTCGCAACCGCTAAAAAGCTTGTTTTTGGGCAAGTCGGTATTGATATGATTGCAGGACCATCAGAAATTTTAATTATTTGTGATGGTAAAACAGACCCTGATTGGATTGCGATGGATTTATTTTCGCAAGCGGAACATGATGAAGATGCACAAGCAATCTTATTATCAGATGATGCTGATTACTTAGACACAGTTGCACAAAGCATAGAAAAATTACTCCCTGAAATGGAGCGCGCTGAGATTATTAAAGCGTCTTTATCAGGGCGTGGTGCATTAATTAAAGTAGATTCATTAGAACAAGCGGCTGAAGTTGCTAATACCATTGCCCCTGAGCATTTAGAACTTTCTGTTGAAGACCCTGAAGCACTTTGTAAACATATCCGTAATGCGGGTGCTATTTTTATGGGGCGTTATACAGCAGAAGCCTTAGGCGATTATTGTGCAGGGCCTAATCACGTTTTACCGACCTCTGGAACTGCGCGATTTTCTTCACCGTTAGGAGTTTATGATTTTCAAAAGCGTTCTAGTTTGATTTTTTGTTCAGCGGAAGGGGCAGATACCTTGGGTAAAACCGCTTCTGTATTGGCGCGCGGTGAAAGTTTAACCGCTCATGCGCGGTCGGCTGAGTATCGTTTGAAATAAAAGTATTTAACACCAACATAAGAGAAAAAAATGACAGATTTTCCTGAAAAAACGTGTAGTATCGATCGCTTAGTCGCTCACCCTAAATTAGTTGAAGCGGCACTTAGCGGTAGAAAAACACAACAACGCCGTGATGGCGTTTATGCTTACCCAAATGAAACTTTCACACTAGAAGGCGTAGAATTTATCGTCACTGACTTAACCCGTGAAACTATCGGTGATATGGGTGATGCAGAAGCACAAGCAGAAGGCTACCCTTCATTAGAAATGTATAAAAACCTGATTCTAAGTATGCACAAAGGCATGGAATGGGACGAATCTGCGCCAGTTTGGGTACATCACTTTAAGCGCGTAGCTTAAATAATGACAGAACAAGCGTTAATAACAGCCGTGATACGTCCTGAAATAAGGGCGTTGACCGCTTATAAAGTGGCTGATGCAACAGGCTATATTAAGCTGGATGCGATGGAAAATCCTTATACTTGGCCTGAAGCGGTAAAGGCAGAGTGGTTAAGTTTACTCCATGATGCAGAAATTAACCGCTACCCTGACCCAGAAGCAAAAGCACTCTGTCGTATCTTAAAAGACTATAATAATATCCCTGCAGAAAGTGATATTTTATTAGGCAATGGTTCGGATGAAATTATTCAATTATTGTTAATGGCTTTACCTGCCAATGCAACGGTGATGGCTGCTGAACCTAGCTTTGTGATGTACAAGCAAATTGCACAATGCTTAGGTTTAAATTATCAGGGCTTACCTTTAATTGCTGAAATGTTTGAATTAGATTTGCCCGCTATATTAGAGAATATTAAAGCGCAGCAGCCTGAAATTATTTTCCTTGCCTACCCGAATAATCCCACAGGCAATTTATTTGATAGTGAGGCGATAGAGCAAATTATTCAGCAAAGTAAGGGCTTGGTGATTCTCGATGAAGCTTACGCACCGTTCACAGACTTTAGTTTTATCAATAAATTAACTCAGTATACCAATTTATTAGTGATGCGCACGGTCTCTAAGCTAGGTTTGGCAGGCTTAAGATTAGGTTTTATTGCAGGAAATCCTAATCTAATTAATGAATTCAACAAAGCAAGATTACCTTATAATATTAATATTCTAACGCAGTGCAGTGCAGAATTCGCACTATCACAAACAGAATTATTTGCCGAACAAACAAAAATTATTTGTCATGAACGTGCCAGAATGTTTTTACAGCTAAGTACCATAAAAGGCATGCAACCCTGCCCTAGTGCTGCTAATTTTATTCTTTTTCGCACACCTGAAAATAAAGCGACTGACATTTTCAATGCTTTAAAAGAACAAGGTATCCTAATTAAAAACCTTTCACCACAGCAAGGCTTATTAAAAGATTGCTTGCGCGTGACTGTCGGTAAGCCAGAAGAAAATAATGCCTTTATTAAAGCATTAAGAAGTATAGGGTAATTCATTAAGAATCCAGCCTTTCCTTAAGGCTTATTTATTTTCTTCAATGTTCGATGATATTGATATATATAGATATAAAGGGGAGCTAAAAAAGTATATTAGCCAGAGTTTTTGTGTGTCTATTCAACAGCCCTGCAAAAGATCTTATAAAAAATACTAACAACAGGCTTCAAAAGAGCGCGGCTCTACTGTACTATTGAGTCCAATAATAAATAAAAAATACAACGAGGAGCACTATTCATGAGTGAACAAGGCGTAGATAACTCAAAACGCCAATTTCTAACAACGGCTTTAACCGTCGTTGGTGCAGTGGGCACAGGCTATATTGCCGTGCCTTTTCTGTCGCAAATGCAGCCTAGTACTAAGGCAAAAGCGGCGGGTGCTCCAGTAGAAATTGATATTAGTAAACTAGAGACAGGACAATTAATTCGTGCCGCATGGCGGGGAAAACCTGTCTGGGTACTGAATCGTACTCCCGAAGTACTAGAAATTTTAGCCGCTAATACGGCTAATTTAGCGGATGCTAACTCAGAAGAGTCTAATCAACCTGAGTCTAGTAAAAATGAATTCCGCTCAATTAAACCTGAAATTTTTATTGCTGTTGGCTTATGTACACACTTAGGCTGCTCACCGACCTTCCGTCCTGAAACTGCACCGAATGATTTAGGTGCTGATTGGAAAGGCGGCTTTTTCTGCCCATGTCATGGCTCAGGATTTGATTTAGCAGGTCGTGTGGTCAGTGGTGTTCCAGCTCCGACTAATTTAGATGTTCCACCCCATCGCTATATTACTGATACACTCATTATTATTGGC
>WTCM01000001.1 GCA_013138595.1 Methyloprofundus sp.
CGTGAACAAAAAGACTATTTAAACCGTATTGACTCATCAGGATTGCATTTATTAGAGCTTATTAATGATGTCTTGGATTTATCGACCATAGAAAGTGGGAAAACAAATCTAAACATAGAGTCGGTAGATCTAGTGGGGCTGGTTAATGAATCATTGGAGTTAATTGTTCCGCAAGCTTATAAAGCACAAATCACGCTAGAAAATCAACTACTTAATAAAGAGCCTAGCTATATTAAGGCAGATGCGTCACGATTACATCAAGTGCTTGCCAATTTACTCAGCAATGCGATTAAATATAATTGGGCGAATGGCATTATTTCGGTATGGCTTGCTCAGCAAAATGGCAAAGTGCGTTTGTTTATTAAAAATACAGGTTTGGGAATTCCTGAAAACAAGATTGCCGATTTATTTCAACCCTTTCAACGTTTAGCCGCTGATCGAGCGAGTATTGAAGGGACGGGGATAGGGCTAACCATTACTAAAATGTTAGTTGAATTAATGGGGGGGAAAATTGGGGTTGAAAATGATGAAGGAGATAGTTGTACTTTTTGGATTGAGTGGGCGTTGCAAGAGTCTACTGTAGCACCTAAAGAGCTTATGAGAGAAAGTCTTATCGTGGATTCTGAGCCTACACACGCAGCAGAAACAGGTGTTAATATTCTTTATATAGAAGATAACCCATCCAATCGTTTATTAATGAAGAAAATGATTACTAGGCGTACTGCTTTTACTTATTATGAAGCAAAGACAGGTAAGGAAGGCGCTCAAATCGCTTTACAATTGCAGCCTAATATTATTTTACTTGATATTAATCTCCCTGATATGACAGGTATTGAAGTGTTTGAATATCTACAAGAGAATAATCTAAGCAAAATGACAAAGGTCATTGCTGTCTCTGCGAATGCGATGCAGAATGATATAGATAAAGGTAAGGCAATTGGTTTTTTTGATTATATTACTAAGCCGATTGATCAAAAACAGTTATTTGCTTGTATAGAATTAGCATTAAATTAACAGAAGCATTAAAATAATAGGCTGGATTGAGAGTCCCACAATAAAAATAATAAAAGGTGAATTAAGGTGAAAATTGCATTACTAGAAGATGACTTAGCCTTGGCAGAGCTAGTCAGTATATGGCTAGTGGCAGAAAATCATAGCTGCGAACATGAAGTCATGGGGGAAAATTTTATTCAATTGATTAAAAATAAACCCTTTGATTTATTTATTATCGACTGGAACTTGCCTGATATTAGTGGCATAGAGGTTTTAAAAGTCATTCGTCAAACATTAGGCTGGGAAGTACCTGTGTTGTTTACAACAGGGCGTAATGATGAGCAGGATATTGTTGAAGCCTTAAATCAAGGTGCGGATGATTACTTAGTTAAGCCTGTGAAGCGTTATGAAATGCTCGCGCGTATTAATGTGATCGAACGACGTAATCAAAAGGCAGAAACACAAAGTAAGACATTTACCTTAAGCAGTTTTCAGGTGGATGAAGAGTTTCGTCAAATTTCCCGTGATGATAAGAAAATCACCTTAACCCATAAAGAGTTTGAGCTAGCGTTATATTTATTCAAGAATATAGGTGAGCTAGTCTCTAGGTCAGATATATTGGAAAGTGTCTGGGGCGTGAATTCAGAACTAGATACACGCACAGTGGATACACATATCAGTCGTATTCGTAAGAAACTCCCCTTAAATGAATTGAGCGGGCTTAAATTAATGAGTATCTATCAGCATGGTTATCGTTTAGAAAAAGTACAGCTTGCTTCTTAGGGTTAGCTGATTACCCGCCGCTATCATTCGTCATTCCTGTTACTTCTAGCAGGAATCTTGTTTTGAGTTTTGTACGTAATCAAGTCGTATGATGAAAAAAGATATGCAGAATTGAAAGTCTGATTTTTCCTTACTTAAAAGACTACATTAAAGATTCTTTACGGCTATTAACGCTGACTAATAGCTTAGAGACAGCTGCAGAAACTTCTTTTTTCTCTCTTGCATCCACTCGCATCACAGGCACCGTAAAACCATATTGCTTACAATATTGATGGTACTCTATTAAACCTGTGTCTGTATTTAAATCATCATAATGAGTCACGCCAATAATAGCTGGGTGTTTTTTTAGAAATTCTCCGTGTATATTTAGAAAATAATCTAACTCAGCCATCGGGTCTTCAGCACCATTATCAATCAGAATAACAATTCCCGCCGCACCTTCACAAAGAATCGAAGCCATAAAATCAAAACGTCGTTGCCCCGGTGTGCCGTAAATATGCACTTTGGTATTACTTAAATTTGCTTGCCCATATTCCATTGCGACTGTTGTAGAAGGTTTACGGTGTAAGGCATCTTTTTCAGTCGCTTTAGCTTCTGTGCCAGCGACATCAATATCACTGACAGCTATGACTGCGGTTGTTTTACCTGAACCTACGCTACCGACAAAAACTATTTTAACTTCTGCGTCGCGCTTAAAATTTTTAGCCGCAACAGCAGAGACAGCAGGATTGGTATTCATTGGCTTATGTTGTAAGTACATAGCATTTCTCTCTAAGTTTATTTGTATTAGTTGCATCGAGCATAATCCTTATTAAAGTGGGGGGAAATGACTCGTTTCACTTTGAAAATTTGATTGGGCTAATCTGTTTACTTAACAGCCTTTATCAAAAATTTTCTATGCTTCTATTATAGGGAGTTTGTACTGACTCGTTTGTTAACAATTGTTACAATTTAAAACACCGTCGTAATCGTGGTTTCATTAAAGTATTTTTCTTTTTTTGCTGAATATGTGAAATACATTTTTTGAGTAGAGCCATGGTAGGTTATCACTTTGTTGCATGATCAGCGGAGTTTTATATTTTACACAGAATACTTTAACTTTAGCACTAAGTTGTTTACACTCAGAAGACTGCCTGTTAAAAAAGGAGTCATTGCCATGCAAGATTTAGTCTTAGATTCAAAACTCGCCATTCCTTACTATACTTTGTTGGAAAAATTAGGTGAAAGCTTGAATGCGTCCGTTTATAAAGCGGTTGCAAAAGAAGACTCTGAATGTTTTTTCATTATTAAAATTTTAAAACATCAGCTTAACAATAGCAGACAGTGTCGTTATCTTGCACAGAAAGTTGAACGACTTAAAATTATTCATGATCCGCGTATTATTACGGCACATAGTTTTAATAGCGCTAGTGATTATTCATTTATTGTACGTCGCTATTTTCCGGGTATGAGTTTAGGCAATTTTCTAACGGAGTGCGGTGGGAAATTTTTGTTAAGAGATTTTTTTAATATTGCCAGTGAGCTTGCCTTAGCATTGAATGCGGTACATGAAGCGGGTATTATTCATGGCGGTATTAAATTAAATAATATCCTGATTCAAGAGAAAACTCATGCGATTCGCTTAGTTGATTTTCTGAATCCTGTTGATATTCAGGAAATTAGTCATTTTATTTATGATCCTAATTTTATCTCACATACCTTGTCTTATACATCGCCTGAACAAACAGGGCGTATTAATCACCGTGTGGAATTCTCCACGGATATATATTCTTTAGGTATCGTCTTTTATTACCTACTGACAGGCAGTTTACCCTTTCAGAATACCGACCCTTTGGCATTAATTCATGCGCATTTGGCAGAAGAAGCTTTGCCAGTACACCAAGTTAACCCGTTAATACCCACGATTATCAGTGATATAATCGCAAAAATGTGTATGAAAGAGCCTGAAAAACGCTACCAGACGGCAATAGGTTTATATGCTGATATTCAACAATGTAAAGAGAGTTACCAACACAATAAGCGACTAAAGCCCTTTGTATTAGGTGTGCGCGATCATACTCAACGGATTATCTTTATTTCAAGAATGGTGGGTAGAAATCGGGAGACGCAGCTTATTTTAGATGGGTATTATCAAGTTATTTCAGGTAAGGGCTTTCATTCAGGATTTATTTCTGGCTTACCAGGTATTGGTAAAACGCGTTTAATTCAAGAGTTACAACGTCCTTTAGTGGATAACAAGGCGTATTTTAGCTTTGGAAAATTTGATCAGTATCAAAAAAATATCCCCTATAGTTCTTTAATTCAAGCTTTGCGCAATCTTATTCGTACTTTTCTGACTGAAAGTGACCAACGGGTTGAGCGATGGAAAAAGCATATTTTGCTTGCTTTAGGCAATCAAGGAAAAGTCATCACTGATGTGATTCCTGAACTGAGTATTTTATTAGGACAGCAAGCAGACGTGGCTGATTTGCCTCCTGTAGAAGCAAGGAACCGATTTAATAATTTATTTGGTGCTTTTTTAGCAAGCTTAAGCAGTCAAGAGCACCCTTTAGTGCTATTTATTGATGATTTGCAATGGTGTGATAGTGCGACGTTTGTTTTTTTACAATATTTGTTTGCGAATACTGAAGATTACCCACATTTGTTTTTTATGGGTGCTTATAGACATAATGAAGTAGATGACTCACATCCTTTAAGCCTCTTACTAAAAGAGATTAAAGGGCTAGGTCAGCCTCCTCAAGAAATACGTATTGGTTTACTGGAGAAGAAAGCTTGCCATGAGATGGTGGCTTATATTCTGGATTTGCCCTTGCAACAAACAGAAGATTTAGCCTTATTTTTGGGTTTATTAACGGAAGGTAACCCTTTGTTTGTCAGTGAAAGTTTGTCATGGTTGCACAGTGAAGAGTTATTAAAATTTAGTGAGCAGGGACAGTGGGGCTGGGATATGGAGAAAATACGCCACTCTAATATGCCGGCGACAGTCGTCGATATGTTTGGCATTAAAGTGCAACGTTTAGAGGCGGAAACCCTAGAAATTATTAAGGTATGTGCGTGTATGGGCAATCATTTTTCAGCAGAGGAAGTCGCCTTAATTAATGATATATCCTTACGCACTTTATTTGAATATTTAAAACCTGTGCTAAATATGGGGGTTTTTATTGAAAATAAAACGGAATTTCAGTTTGTTCACGATAGAGTACAAGAAGCGGTATTAAGGCTTATTCCTAAACAAAAAAAATGCCATATTCATTGGCGAGTGGGTAAGCACTTGCTACAAGGTCAAGAGGTTGATGAGGCACTAGAAAAACAAGATAACTTATTTACCATTGCAGCACATTTGAATTTAGGTCGCCCAGAAACGATTAGTCGTAAGGGGCTTTTAAAGCTAGCTCATATTAACCTTTTAGCAGGTAATAAAGCACTGAATGCATTAGCAACCCAAGCGGCTAATGAATATTACCGTAATGGCTTGAAATTATTAGTCAGTGAAGATTGGGAGGCGCACTACGTATTAATGTACCGTTTACACCAGAAACTGGCAAAAACAGAACTAATGTGTGGGCGTTATGAGCAGTCAGAAAAATTATTGAATGAATTACTACAACGTGCAGTGGATGATTTAGATAGAGCTGAAGCCTTAGCCGAGCAAACCACCTCATTGTCTTCTATTGGTGATTTTATCAAGGCGATTGAAACAGCAAATAAAGGGCTTGCCTATTTTGATAAAGCAATTCCTAGCGATGATACGTTAGCAAAGCAAAAGCTAGCTCTATTAATGCAAGCAATTGAAGAGAGTTCAGCCGATATTTTCAATGATATTTTGCAAATGTCATTTACTGAGGATAGAAAAAGTAAAATTGAATTGGTTTTTTATAGTGAGTTGATTCCAGATTTATATATGTCTGGCATGGTGGCGCAACTTTATTTATCGGCAGCACAATCAACTTTACATTGTTTACAGGGAGGCATGGATGAATCAGTGATTTATTCATTCTCCATTATGGGCTTAAATTTGGGTGAACAAGGCTTGTTTGAGCCGGCATTTCTATATCAAGACTTGGCGCATGATTTATGTGCTAGATACCCTGATACCTTTGGTGCAACACGCGGAATCAATGGCATCGTGTGGTGTAATATGCATTCACGCAGCCACCCCAAAGAAATTATTGATTACTGCCAGCAAGGCATACAATGCGGTAAAAATTGCGGTGATTTATATAATGCAGGATTGACCTATGGTCCTTTAATGTGGAACTTACAAGTATTAGGTAATGATCTCTCACAACTTGCAGCAGTCACTGCAGAATGCTTAGATTTTTCGCTTAAAAATCAACTCTCCTTTTCCGTCGGTTTAGCAGAAGCCGTGCAAGCAGGCTGGATTGAGCCGATGCAAAACAGACAAAACAATATAGCTCCTATGCAAGAAAAACTGAGTTTATGGGAAAGCCGTAATCACGTGGCTTCAGCAGGTAGTTATTTTATGCTATTAGGCGTAAGTCACTATTATTTTGCTCGTTACCGAGAAGCAGATGAGTGTCTCAACAAGGTGCAGGAGTTTCTAACAGGGATGACTGATAATGTACTTAAGCGGCAATGGTATGTGTTTAGGATCTTAAATGCCTTGCGCTATGCAGCTGAAATAAACGAGAATAAGCAGGGCTTACAAACTAGACTTAAGCCTCTATTAGAACAGCTAGAGGTTTGGGCGGATTTAGGCCCCTTATTAAAACCTTATTTAGCTTTATGTCATGCAGAATGGCAACGCTGCTTTAATGAGTCAACGGCAACTAACGGTTATTATTTACAAGCGATTGAGCTTGCTTATGCACAAGGCTATCTTTTTTTAACAGGCTTTATTAATGAATTATTTGCTGATTATTTATTACAAAAAAATTGGCTAAGTGCTGAGCAGTACTTAAATGAAGCCTTACGCCTGTATAGGATGAGTGCCTATAAAGGCAAAGAGATTCAATTATTAGAAGCTTACCCACAACTTTTTGCAAGTCGCACGACTGAGCTTGTTAATGTTGAAGAAATGCCGACTGAAGGGGGAGTCTTGCCTGATATAGATGTGGATTATTTGATTAAATCTTCTTTAGCTTTATCCGCTGAAATTGATCCAGACTTACTATTCTCAAAAATTATGACAGTGGTATTAGAGTGCTCGGGTGCACAACAGGGCTATTTATTACAGCATAGAGCAGGGGAGTGGAGACAAATAAGTAAGGGGCATCAGGATAAGCAGGTTTTAGAGCATACTGAAACAAGCGCCTTAAATAATATTTGTCAGGGAATTGTGCATTATGTAGGCAGAACGCAAGAAAGTGTGGTGTTATTTGATGCGCAAGAGTCTGCTGAATTTAGCAATTTAGCAGAAATTTCTAAATTTTCTATACGTTCATTATTGTGTGTGCCTATTCAGCGAAAACGTGAACTAGTTGGCATTTTATATTTAGAGAATCGCTTATCGTCAGGCGTGTTTACCGCAGATAAAGTACACCTAATAGAGCTATTGAGTTTGCAAATGGCTATTTCCCTAGAAAATGCGCGTTTAATCAGCGAAATTGGACAGCTAAATGATGAACTAGAGCAACGCATTAATGATGTGACACAGAAAAACCGTGAAAAAGATCATTTATTGATTCAGCAGTCAAAATTAGCCACGATGGGAGAAATGATTAACAATATTGCACATCAATGGCGGCAACCACTGAATGCCTTAAGTTTATTATTAGGCAATTTACAAGATGCTAAACAGTTTGATGAATTAACCCCTGAGTATTTAGATCAACAGATTGAAAATGGCTTTAACTATATAGACAAAATGTCTAATACTATTAATGATTTTAGGGATTTTTTCAGCCCTAATAAACCCCGCGAAGAATTTAGTGTGTTTAAAGCGGTTAATGATGCTGTGACGCTTGTAGAATCCAGTTTTAAAGCGCATAGTGTAAGCATAAAGCTAGATATTTCTAAAGATATAAAGCTGTATGGAATACTTAATGAATATGCACAAGTCATTTTAAATTTATTGACCAATGCCAAGGAGGCAATTTTAAGTCATTGTAATAGCGGTTTAATTAGTGTTACTTTAAAATCTCAGAATGGAAAAGTTTATTTAAGCATTAAAGATAATGGGGGAGGTATCAAGGAAGATATTATGCAACATATTTTTGAGCCTTATTATTCGACTAAGGAAGGGGGAATGGGGATTGGTTTATATATGTCTAAAATGATTATTGAAAGTAGTTTAAATGGTTATATTGAGGTTTGTAATGAGCAGGATGGTGCTAAATTTTCTATTGTTTCACCTGTTTCTTTATGATTGACTTGTACGGTTTATAGGGGCGCAGTTTTTTAGAGACTGTGAAAGCATTTTAAACTGGAGTCCAAAACACGTTTTGGGCGGGTTTTTACCTAGTTTCGTCTACCAGCGGTTTGAGGGAAAAGTGATGAATGATTCTAATTTAAAAAACCAAGATGATCAATGCTATTTAAAATCACTGACTATTTTATATGTGGAAGATGAGGTCGAAGTTCGTGAGCAATTAACCGCCTATCTGACACGCCGCTGTGGCAAAATTTATACGGCAGAAGATGGTAAGCAAGGCTTAACCGCTTATAAAAGGTATAAACCTAATATTGTCATCACGGATATTTTAATGCCTGTGATGGATGGTTTAAAAATGGCTGAATATATTCAAAGCATTGCACCCGATACCCCTATTATTATTGTCACGGCATTTGAAGAGCCACGGTATTTTCATCAAGCGATTGATTTAGGTGTACAACAATATGTGAATAAACCTGTCAAAATGCCTATTCTTGAGCAAGCCTTATTAAAGAGCGCGCGTATACTCAGAGCTGAAGCCGCCTTAAAAGAAATTGAAGAGCGTTATAGAATTTTATTTCCATTATCACAGATTGCGATTTCAGTTGCTGATGCAACGCACCCCCAAGCTATCGTTGTTGAACAAGAGGAAGATAGGCTCTTTTTTAAAGGCAATTTAATTGATTGTAATGAAGCCTTTTTAAAATTACTGGGTTATCAAGATTTACACATGCTACAAGAGCTAAGCCACAATATTTGCTCTTTGATGACGGATTCTTCCGCAGCACTGTTAAATAAAGTCGTACAAGAAGAGCTGCTTGTTAGAGGATTTTCTAGTGAATTTGAAATTGAACTCGTCAGTTACCAAAAAAGCACGATTCCAGTCATGGTGCAATTGATCTTGCGCTATTCAGACGCAGGAGAACCGATAGAGATTTGGGGGGTTATGCGGGATGTCAGAGAGCAGCGTAAAAGTGAACAGGACTTACGCTTATCGGCAAAAGTATTTGAATCTTCAAAAGATGCGATTATCATTAGTGATAAAAATAATATAATGATTTCCGTTAATCAAGCATTTTCTGAAATAACCGGGTATACCCGTGAAGAAGTGGTTGGTAAAAACCCCAAACTATTGCAGTCAGGCCGGCATGATAAAGAATTTTATCAGAAAATGTGGATTGAGTTGCAGGCGAAAGGTTACTGGCAAGGAGAAATATGGAACCGACGTAAAAGTGGCGAAATTTTTCCTGAATGGATTTCAATTAGCCTAGTCTATGATAATGCAGGCAATATTTCTCATCATATAGCAAACTTTAGTGATATTACTGATCTTAAAAGCAGTGAAGCCCACATAGAGTTTTTAGCCAATTATGACCCTTTAACGGAATTACCTAATCGACGCTTGTTTATTGATCGCTTAGATCAAGCGATTAAAAAGGCGGCTAGAGAAGATACCAGCTTAGCGGTCATTTTCTTTGATCTTGATCATTTTAAAACGATTAATGATTCTTTAGGTCACAGTATTGGTGACCTTATGTTAATAGAAGTGGCTCAGCGTATTAGCGCTTGTGTGCGCAAAAGTGACACAATTGCACGTTTATCAGGGGATGAATTCGCTGCGGTGATTGCTGATGTCGGTGATATAAGTAATATTATTCATGTGGCCAAAAAAATCATTGATAGTATGCGTGTCTCATTTAAAATCGAAAATTATGAATTACATATCACCACCAGTATAGGCATTAGTCTTTACCCTAGTGATGGGGATAATTATGAGCTACTGTTAAAAAATGCGGATACAGCGATGTATTGTGCTAAAAATAATGGTCGAGATAATTTTGAATTTTTCTCACATTCCATGAGTGTTCGTGCATTAGAGCGGCTCTCCTTAGAAGGAAAATTGCGCTATGCCATTAAAAATAATGAATTAAAGGTTTTTTATCAACCTCAAATACAAGTTAGCAGCGGTAAAATTATCGGTATGGAGGCCTTATTACGCTGGCCGCACCCTGAAATAGGCATGATTTCACCCGCTGATTTTATTCCGTTAACGGAAGAAACAGGTTTAATTATTCCGATAGGGGAGTGGATACTTGAGCAAGCTTGTCGGCAAAATAAAGCTTGGCAAGATCAAGGCTTAATGACTATTCCTGTCTCGGTTAACCTATCTGGCGTGCAATTTAGACAGCGCAATCTACTCAATACGGTTCAAGGAGTTTTAGATAAATCTGGTTTAGAGCCCCGTTATTTAGAGTTAGAACTCACAGAAAGTATTTTAATGGATTGCTCAGAATTTAATGTTACCTTATTAAAAGAATTTCGTCAGTTAGGCGTGCAGCTCTCTATTGATGATTTTGGTACAGGATATTCTTCTTTAAGTTACTTAAAGCGCTTTCCTATTGGCAAATTAAAAATTGATCAGTCCTTTTCTATGCGTATTCCTGAGGATAAAAATAGCTCATTGATTGTCAGTGCAATTATCAGCTTAGGGCATGATTTAGAAATGGTAGTGATTGCCGAAGGCGTAGAAAATGAAGCGCAATTTAATTTTATGAAACAACATCAATGTGATGAAATTCAAGGCTATTATTTTAGTAAAGCGGTTTCAGCTAAAGAAATGGAAGTATTATTGCAGCAGGAAGTCATTAATCCCACCTCAGTACTCAAGGGCTAAAACTTAAGTTTAATGCTTAAATCTTACTCTTCTTAGTATGTAGCCATAGCCAAAGGCGGTATAAAAAAGTGCTCATAATGACCGCAGTAACACCTAAAATAAACTGCTGATAATCACCTATTAGCGTTTCAATCTGTGCAATTACTGTGCGATTAATTTCTTTATAGAGTAAGCCGCTACCTAAGAAAAGTACAAAGAAACCAAAGCCACGTTTCAATATTTTTGCAGGTAGATAATGAGCTAATTTAGCCCCTATAAAGCTACCTGCGATTGCTAAGCAGGTGACAATCGCGGTCAACTCTATATCAATAGTCAGGTGATTAGCATGGCCTAATAACGCTGCCGCACTTTGTAATGAAATAATAAACAGTGAAGTACCAATCGCTGCATGCACAGGTAAGCTTGCTAAATGCGTCAAAGCAGGGACTAATAAAAAGCCACCACCCACGCCAACTAGCCCAGTAATAATACCTAAAAAGAAGCCATCTAATAGAATCGCGACAATGGGTAATTCCATAGGGCAAAAAGAGGTATTTTCTAAGCACTCTTTTGTATCCATATTCTTAGCGGGTGCATTTTTTCGAAAAACCATCGAAAGTGAAGCAAGTAGCATCACACAACCTAATAACACTAACAGTAAAGCATCAGGTACATAAGTGGTGAGGCGGCCGCCAATAAAAGCTCCGAACATACCTGCTGAACCAAAAATAGCCCCTGTTTTCCAGCAAACATGTTTTTTACGGGCATGGCTTAAGGTCGCGATAATACTGGTAGAACCCACGACAATTAAAGAGGTAACAATCGCACTTTTAGCAGGAAGATCGGCTAAATAAACCAGTACAGGCACAGTTAAGATAGAGCCACCGCCGCCTAATAGGCCCAATAAAATACCAATGATAATAGCTAAAAAACTGACTAAATACATAATGGTTTAACCTTGAATAACAGATTCTTTATCTTCCTTTCCCGCACCACAAGCCTGATTAGCAGGTAAGGCTTGATCAATATATTTAGGGTAAGCTAAATCAAGATTTTGCATAATTTCAACAAATTCAGTCACGGTCTTTTGTTGGCCTAAGCGAGAATTTAAAGCGATTTCTTGGGCAATACAAGA
>WTCM01000016.1 GCA_013138595.1 Methyloprofundus sp.
GTTTATGCGATCCAAGCAAAATCAACACTTTATTCAGCTAGAACTCACTTGTTTTCTAACTATTTAAGTAAGGAGCTACAATGCCCGAGAATTCAAGCCTATTTTAGTTATTAGCGAAAGTCCTAATATTATTACTCACGGGTAAATACAGATAAAAAAGTCGTTATTCCCGAAGTCTTTTATCGGGAATCTATGCTTAACGTGGATTCCTGCTAACAGCATGCAGGAATGACGAACTTTTGTATGTTCTGCGCAGTGGATAATGAAAAGTGTTACTGACGGCAAAACCTTCCACTCCTAGGGATGTTTTTTTTAAATTTAAACGTCGCCTGCCTCTTCTACCACCTTCGGTCGCTTCCTCTTTACTGAAACAACATAACGCGTAAAATTTTCTGAGATTTCGACTAAACGCTCTAAAGTGATTTGTACTTGATCAAAAACTAAACGTGTCTCTACTCTATATTGCCCAGGCTTTAAAAATACTTCGTAGCTGCTTTCTTGCTTAAGCAATAAAGCTACCCCCCCTGTTTCATTATCGACCTGCTTCAACAGAGTAAGCTCCCCTGAACATAATTCAACCACTGACTTTTGAATAGCCCCTTTCCCACTCCCTCTCACTCGTCGCACAATACCTAACTCGATACTTAAGTCCTCTGCATAACATACAAAAAGATCAGCAGCACTCAACTCAATAGACATGCTTTCAGCGACATAAAAAGACATCAAATCAACATTGACAAGTTTCATGACCCCAAAAACTAAGCCTTGCTTCAGCCTCTCCTCCTTCTTATGATCCCAAATATCAGCAGCACTCACCATCTCTTTTTCCTCTTCTAGTGAGCGATGATCACTCACATTCATCACACTAGAAAAGTTCAATGTTTTAGGTGTAGGTGAGTTAAGCCGTACAATACGCCCTTGGTAAGTATGTTTATTAAAAAAGCTCACAATAGAACTAAAACCACTCACAAAAATATAAGCTTCAAACTCTGAAAACCGCGAGCTATCAAGTAACAGCTTAAACTGACTTAATATAGCCATCAGTAAATCAGGACTTTCAATCCTTAACTCCTGCTTAGTATCAAAATTGACTAAGGCATTCGTGGTAAATAAAACGCTATCATCGATAAACTCTTTCTGAGTTAAAAAAATAGGCTGGTAGCTCCCCTCTTGCTTATAATCCCAACAGAAAACTTGCTCTCCCACTAAGTCTGGTGTCATAGACTCAATAATATGCAACAAGGCACTATTTTCGCTACAAAAATCAAACAAGCTAATAATATCTTGCTGATTAAATTGATAAGGATTCATCACATAAAACAAAAGCCAACGCTTTAAAGCTAAAGAAAAGGTATCTAAGGTTTGAAATTTCTCTAAGGGGTCTTGAACTGAGTCTTTTAAAATTCCTTCTAACATCGCTAAGTGGTAGCACTCACTCGCACAGGCATATAAGCCTTCTGGCAATCTTTCATAACTTAATGCGCAATTTTTGGTGAGTAAACCAATCAACTGCATCGCATAATTAGCATGCAACACTTTATCATGTTGTGATGCTAGCCTCTTTGCTAACTCTACATGTAAAAATGCCAAGTAAAATAAAATGCGAATATTGACTTTTCCAACCTTAGCACCTTTCGCAAAGCTGATAAATATCTTTTCTAACAATTCGGATAAATCTATAATCGCTGGCGTTAATTCGGTAATCACAAGTGCAAGAGCAGCAGCATCAATATTTTGATGCTCTTTTTTTAAAGTGCTCAATAGTTTATACACTTCATTACTCATAATAAGAGCCTCGAGTGAGTGCATCTCATCCAACCAACTGTCGATAGATTTTTTTGTAAAATTAAAAGGTAAATTCATAATAAATTATTATACTCTCTAACTTAGCTCATTCGTAAGTGACTATGAATAAAAATGAGAACTATTTATAAAATTAGTTAATACTAACTTAATAGTACGGGTACAGCACTCAATAGCTCCTGAGTATAGGCATGTTTAGCATGTCTTAACACTTGATCTACCGCCCCATACTCAACCACCTTACCTTGGTACATAACCGCAACGTCATCAGCAATTTCTGCCACGACTGCCAAATTATGCGTAATAAACAAATAACTAATATTTTGTGTTTGCTGTAAATGCTTAAGTAACTCTATCACTTGTTTTTGCACCGAGACATCTAAAGCAGAGGTAGGCTCATCACAAACAATCAGTTTCGGCTTTACCGCTAAGGCTCTAGCAATGCAGATTCGCTGTCGTTGTCCGCCTGAAAACTCATGGGGGTAGCGGTATAAAGCACTATCATCTAGCTCAACTTGTCTTAATAATTCGGAGACAATACTCACACATTGCTTAGGCTCTATGTCTTGATGTAAAGCACGAATGCCTTCAGAGATAATATCAATGACTAGCATACGTGGATTCATTGCCGAAAAAGGGTCTTGAAAGACAATTTGCATCGCTGAACGTTGCTCACGCAATTCTCGCTTAGATAATGTTGCTAAATCGACTCCATCAAACTCAACCGTGCCTGCAGTACTAGGAATAAGATTTAATAAGCCTTTACCTAGGCTGGTTTTGCCACAGCCCGATTCCCCTACTAAAGCTAAGGTCTTGCCTTTTTCTAAACTAAAACTGACACCGTCCACCGCTTTAACATGACCAACAACCCGCTTAAACAAACCTTTACGAATCGGATAATGTACCTTAAAGTCGGTTACTTTTAAAATCAGTTCATCACTTGCTTTGATCTCAGGCGCTGGATGATTTATATCAGGTAGTGCGTCAAGTAACTTCTGCGTATATTGATGGCTTGCAGCAGTAAAGATTTTTTTATTCTCAGCCACTTCGACGATACGACCTTCTTGCATCACTGCAACACGGTCAGCCATATTTGAAACTAAGGCTAAATCATGACTAATCAGCCAAAGTGCCATACCATTATCTTCTTGTATTTGCTTCAATAAGGCTAAAATTTGTGCTTGAATCGTGACATCTAAAGCTGTCGTGGGTTCATCCGCGATCAGTAAATCAGGCTCTCCCGCCAATGCAATCGCAATCATTATCCGCTGCCGCTGGCCGCCCGATAATTGATGTGGATATTCCTTAATTCTACGTTCAGCTTCTCTAATCCCCACTTGTGCTAATAAGACTAGCACACGCTGCTGCACTGCATCATTGCTTAAAGAAAAATGAATCTCTATCATTTCAGCAATTTGCTGCCCTATAGTCATCACGGGGTTCAATGAACTCATGGGATCCTGAAAGATCATGGCAATTCGCCGCCCACGCACCTGACATAACTTAGATTCGGGGGTACGTAATATATCAATCGCTTCTAGCTGTATCGCATCAGCCTCAATTTTTGCTGAACTAGGATGTAGCCGTAATACCGATAAAGCCGCTAAAGATTTCCCAGAACCCGACTCCCCTACTAAGGCAAAAGTCTCTCCTTTATAAAGTTTAAAACTAATGCCTTTAATCACTTCCTTATCAGCAAAGCTTAGTTTTAAATTATCAACCGTTAATAATAACTCTTTCATTCTGCAGCCCTTCTTGGATCAAAAGCATCACGCACACTATCTGCAAATAAATTAGCCGATAAAACCAGCCCAAACATAAAGATAAAAGAGGCGGCTAACGACCACCACACAATAGGTTCTCTCGCCATTTCTAAACGCGCGCCATTAATCATATTACCCCAGCTGTATGTGGTGGGATCTACTCCAATATTGACATAAGACAACACGGCTTCTGCTAATACTAAGGCACTAAAATCTAACACCACAGAAATCAAAACAATATGCATGACATTCGGCAGAATATGTCGATATAAAATTTGATAACGCGGTACACCCAGTGCTTTTGCTGCTTGTACATATTCCATTTCACGTAATTTTAAAGTTTCTGCTCTGAGCATACGACATAAGCCCGTCCAACTCGTTACGCCTAAAATTAAACATAAAAAAAGTAAACGCATATCCGCTCTAACGACCAAGCTAGTAAATTGCTCTTGGTGATTCGCCATATACACTTGCACCATAAGAATGGAGGCGGCAATTAATAACACCCCTGGAATAGAATTTAAAGTCGTGTAAATATACTGAATCACATCATCAACCCAGCCACGAAAAAAACCTGCAAAAATACCAAATAGAATGGCTAGAGGCAACATTATTAAAGTGGTTAAAGAGCCTATGACTAAACCTGTACGAATACTTTTAATCGCCTGATAAAATACATCTTCACCGACTTTGTCTGTGCCCATCACATGATAATAAGCAGATAATTCTAACAGTAGGGTCGTCAAACCGATTAAACAAAACAAAGTGATAAAAACAATATTCACAGGAGGACGACTAAAAAAAGGGATTTGTGTTAACCAATGATAAGCACAAAAGAAAAATATGACTAAGCCAGTGCCTTTAATAAGACCTACAAAAGCTTTAGATAAAATATCGCTCGCTTTGTCTGCCTCAACATTCTGTAAATGACTCCCCGCATATTGCAAGCGACGGTAGCCCCATCGGTTTTCTTTATTAGGGCTACTAATCAACTCTTTGCTATATAAATGCGTCGCAAACGGTGCTGAATAGCTTTTTTCCTGATGCTCACGCAAGGGAGTCGCCCAATAATCCAATACACTAATAATATCCTGTGCATTGCCTTTACTGGGTTTATAGTGCACCGAATCCAGTAGCCCAATAAAAATAAAAAACAGTAAAAAAACCAGTGAAACCATCGCGGTGCGGCTATGAGAAATAAGCTTCCACGGGCGTAAAAAATGCTCTTGCTGACGCAAACTACATGTTAAAATAATCACCGCTAAAACCAAAAAATAGATTAGCGCATCAGTCCATAAAATTATCATCAGTCTTTTTAATTAACCTTACTCATTAAAATTCGCAGCCTTATAAAGTGTCATAAAAATAATTTTTATATCAAACCCAAGCGACCAATTTTCGATATAAAATAAATCATATTCTAAACGTGTTTTTAAACTGGTATCACCACGCCAGCCATTAACCTGCGCCCAACCTGTAATCCCTGCATGCACCAGATGCTTTTGCATATAACTATTAATTTCATGTTTAAACTGCTCTACAAACACCGTCCGTTCTGGGCGCGGACCGACAATAGACATATCGCCTTTTAAGACATTAATAAATTGTGGCAATTCATCAAGACTGGTTTTACGCAAAAAAGCACCTACTTTAGTTTTTTGCTTAGTGCCTGCATTGCCCCACACGAGATCTTCATCTGAATGCATAGGCATCGACCTAAATTTCAACATCTGAAATTTTTTACCGTGATTACCAATACGCTCTTGCTTATAAAAAACAGGTCCCGCTGAACTTAATTTAACCACACAGGCTATCACAATAAGCAAAGGGCTAATCAATAATAAGATAAGGCTGGCGAACACCTTGTCTTCTAGCCACTTTAGCAACTGAGCAGCACTGGACATGGGTGAAACTGACATATTAATCACCGCCAACCCATCTAATTTCATCGTTGAGTAATTAAGTAAGCGTAAACTAGATATATCAGGCACTAACTTAACCTCCACCACCACCGAATGTAGCTGCTGACAGAGATTTTCTATTTTTTCCATCGCTTTTAAAGGCAAGGTAATCCAAACTTGATCTATTTCATTCGCTTCCACAAAAGCAAACACATCTGCTGTTTTACCTAGATGTGGTACTTGAGTAATATGCTGAGTGGGTAAATCAGAAAAAATACCTTTAATATTTAGCCCCATCCATTTGGCCGCTTGAATTTTTTCAATCAATTGCTCACTTAACAAGCCATCACCGACAATAATAATATGCCTGACATTAACCCCTTTTTGCCGTAAAGCACGCAAGCCCCAACGTAATATAAAACGCTGTAGCACTAACATGCAATACACACTGACACCCCATAAAATAAACCAGTGCCGAGAAAATTCGGTGGCTGTTTTAGTCAAAAATATAAAGGCGAGCAAGCCTATAATAGAAAAAAACCAACCAAAAAAAATACCGCTAATTTCAGTAAAAAAACTCGCCCA
>WTCM01000037.1 GCA_013138595.1 Methyloprofundus sp.
TTTAAGCGTGATAGAGGAAAGCAATGGCAGGACATAGTAAGTGGGCTAATATTAAGCACCGTAAAGCGGGTCAGGATGCGAAGCGTGGTAAGTTATTTACCAAATTAATTCGTGAGATTTTTGTCGCAGCCAAAGCAGGTGGTGATGCTGTTAATAATCCTAGCTTACGTACTGCGATTGATAAGGCCTTGGGCGCGAATATGAAGCGCGATACCATTGAAAACACCATCAATAAAGCCACAGGTAATGTGGATGGTGTTAACTACGAAGAAGTGCGTTATGAAGGATATGGTTCAGGCGGTATTGCAATTTTAGTCGATTGTTTAACGGATAATCGTAACCGTACTGTTGCTGAAGTGCGCCATGCCTTTTCTAAAGCAGGCGGTAACTTAGGCACGGATGGTTCTGTGGCTTATATGTTTAAGAAGTTAGGTATTATTAGTTATAACAGCGATGTGGATGAAGATGCGGTGATGGAAGCCGCATTAGAATCAGGCGCAGAAGATGTGATTACGAATGAGGATGGTTCGATTGATGTACAAACCAGCTCAGAAGATTATTTAACCGTTAAAGAAGCAATGATAGAGGCAGGTTTTGAGCCTGAAAGCAGTGAAGTGCTGATGCAAGCGGATAATTTAATCGAATTAAATGCCAAAGATGCTGAAAAAGTTTTACGTTTAATTGATGTCTTAGAGGACTTAGATGACGTGCAAGGCGTGTCTTCTAATGCCGATGTAAGCGAAGAAGTGTTAGCTGAACTAGAGAATATGAGTGACTAGAATTTTAGGTATAGACCCAGGTTCACGCCTGACAGGTTTTGGTGTTATCGAGCAAACAGCCACTGGCTATCATTATATAGCCAGTGGCTGTTTGCGTATTAAAGGTGATGATTTTCCGCAACGCTTAAAGCAAATTTTTGCGGGGATCAGCGATGTCGTGGAAGAATATAAACCCGAAGAAATGGCAATAGAGCAGGTGTTTATGCACAAAAATGCCGATTCTGCTTTAAAGCTAGGGCAAGCTCGTGGCGCGGCAATTTGCGCGGTGCAATTATTTGATATTCCCGTGTATGAATATGCCGCACGGCAAGTCAAGCAAGCGGTAGTAGGTAAAGGCTCAGCAGATAAACTGCAAGTACAGCACATGGTGAAACTTTTGCTAGGGATTACAGGGGAGTTACAAATTGATGCCAGTGATGCCTTAGGTATCAGTCTCTGTCATGCTAATTTCCAGCAAACACAACGACGTATAAAAGGAGCAGGCTTTTGATAGGGTTTTTACGCGGTAAATTGGTGGTCAAAAGCCCACCGACTTTATTACTGGATGTGCAGGGCGTGGGTTATGAAATTGAAGCCCCGATGACCACATTTTATAATTTGCCTGAATTGGGCGAAACGGTACATTTACAAACCCATTTAGTGATTCGAGATGATGCGCATATTTTATTCGGTTTTTCTACTGAATCGGATCGAGCAATGTTTCGTAGTTTGATTAAAGTGAATGGCGTAGGGCCTAAGCTAGCCTTGACGATTTTATCAGGGCAAACAGCGGATGAGTTTCATCGTTGTATACAAGATAATGATACCGCCGCATTAATTCGCTTACCAGGCGTGGGCAAGAAAACCGCAGAGCGTTTAATTATTGAAATGCGCGATAAATTACCTGCTTTATCAAGCTCTACACCTGAAAATTCAGCGACAGAAGGTGAAGCTATTGCGCCACGAAGTAATGCCAAACAAGAAGCGATTAGTGCCTTATGTGCTTTAGGTTATAAACCGCCTGAAGCAAGTAAAATGGTGCAAAATATTGCCCAAGAAGATAAAAGCTGTGAAGAGATTATTCGTCTTGCCTTGCAGGGTAAAACTAAGTAGTAAGTTAAAGTTTATTTCAAATAAAATCAATGTACTAAATGTAGGGTGGGTAGAGCGTCTTTTTGTGAAACCCATCTTTTTTACGCAGGATTGATGGGTTTCACTGCGCGCCTAAAAAGACAGGCGCTCCAATCTACCCATCCTACCGTGTATTTTATGGTAACTTCTCATTATTCACAGGTAAATACAGATAAAAGGTCGTCATTCCCGAAGTTTGTTGATCGGGAATCCATGTTGAGCATAGATTCCTGCTAACAGCATGCAGGAATGACGGTTTTTTCATAGTTCAGTTGTCAGTAGATAATGAAAAGTTACGTTTTGTGTTTTCAATGCTTTGATTTTATTGATCTATTTATTAGCTTAATGACGGTGACGCACCGCGTACCTTTCGCCAGTATAGTAAAAAAAGCCAACCTAACCATGATAGAAGTCGATAGAGTCATCAGTGCGAATAGCCAAGTGGGGGATGAAGAACGACAAGATCGTGCCATCCGCCCTAAAACCTTACAAGATTATATAGGACAGCAAGCCCTATGTGATCAAATGGAAGTCTTTATCCAAGCTGCTGTCGCACGTAAAGAGGCATTGGATCATGTGCTTATTTTTGGCCCCCCTGGGCTAGGAAAGACCACTTTGGCAAATATTATTGCCAATGAAATGCAGGTGAATTTACGCCAAACCTCAGGGCCTATTTTAGATAAAGCAGGCGATCTTGCCGCATTACTGACCAATTTAGAAGCGCATGATGTGCTATTTATTGATGAAATTCACCGCCTAAGCCCCGTAGTAGAAGAGATACTCTATCCTGCAATGGAGGATTATCAAATTGATATTATGATTGGTGAAGGACCTGCTGAACGTTCTATCAAACTTGATTTGCCACCGTTTACTTTAATAGGCGCAACCACAAGAGCAGGGTTGTTAACCTCTCCTTTGCGTGACCGTTTTGGGATTATTCAGCGTTTAGAATTTTATAATGTTGAAGAGTTAACCCAAATTGTGACCCGTTCAGCAAAAGTATTAGGCATACAAATAGATGCCTTAGGAGCTGTAGAAATTGCTAAGCGTTCACGTGGAACGCCACGGATTACCAACCGTTTATTAAGGCGTGTACGGGATTATGCAGAAGTGAAAGGGGATGGCACTATTAATAAAGGGACGGCTGAACAGGCCTTGTCGATGTTAAAAGTAGACCATTGTGGCTTCGATCAATTAGATAGACGTTTATTAAAAACTATTATTGATAATTTTGACGGCGGACCGGTCGGTTTAGATACGCTTGCTGCGGCAATCAGTGAAGAGCGCGGCACAATTGAAGATGTCTTAGAACCGTATATGATTCAGCAAGGCTATATTATGCGTACGCCGCGTGGACGTGTCGTGACGGGTAAAACGTATCAACATTTTGGTTTGACAGTACCGAAAATAGAACTATAGGTATTTGATAAATTAAGACTATCTAAAAAGTATTCACTTTAATTGAAATAAAACATTAATTTCCCTTGAACTACGCGCATAAATAAAGCATAATAGTCGTTCTTCAACGCTAGTGGTTGTCGACATTATGGTTACTGTGTCGGTCCTCTCGCAACGATATTCTGTCAACTCCGCCAGGCCTGGAAGGGAGCAACGGTAGCAGAAGATTCGTGTGCCGAGATGTG
>WTCM01000235.1 GCA_013138595.1 Methyloprofundus sp.
AAAACAGTTTCGTCGTCTCTTTTCTCGCTTTGAAAAGTGGAGTAAAAACTATCTATTTTTCATCCGTTTTGCCTCGGCTCTCATATTGATTCGATGATGTAATTAGCAAATGTCAACAGAGCCTAGCACTAATTAGCCATAAGTTTGAAACTATTGGCTTGCTTGAATTTTTAAAGTTACATGTAGAATAAAAGGCCCAGACAATAATCCAAGGCGCAACTTGAAAAGCAATTTGTTTATATGTATTAACATCTGTCATTTTTAACTTTTGGAGGTATAGCACAAATTATTCTTTAGATGTATCCATCATACACTCTAGTACCCATTCTCTGTCAAGGCATAATATTTAAAGTCCCTAACTCTAAGCGAGATAACATGCATGAACTATAAATCACTTCCTTTTAGAGCCTATAACCCCCTTATTAACTCTCCTTTCCTTAATCCTCTCTGACCAACTTTTTTCCTGAACTCCAGAACTTTCCAATTTAGTACTCATTTCCTTTAATTTTTCTTCCTTAACCACCAACTCCCCCCTAAGCCTAACATTACTAACCTCAGTCAACTCCAACCTTCCCCCCAACTCCCCTACTCTTTCACGTAAATCCCCCAACTGAATTTTCAATAAATCAGCCTCATCTTTATTTTTCTCTTGAATCTCTATATAACGACTCCGAGCATCCGTTAACTCAGCCTCAAGATCAACGACACGCAATTGCTCCCGCTCAACATCCCCCATAAGCAACGACACTTCATTTTGACTACGCTCTTTAACCTCTCTAATCGAAGCTTGCAGCTTTTCAACCTCAGCCCCCATTGCTCGACGAAGCGCTTCCTGCTCCACGGCACTTTGTTTTATCTGTTGCTCTAATCCCCGATTCTGCGCCTCTGAACTCGCTAGTAACTGCTCTAACTCTTTTAAGCTACCAGACTGATCAAGCAGTTTATTTTCGGCTTCCTGGAGCTTTAAAACAGCATTATCACGACTCTTTGCAATCGCATCACGCTCTGCAAGTAATTCTGTCGCTTTCACTTCTATTTCACTACGTAAAACCGCCAGGGATTCATGCGCAGCAAGCTGAGATTTAGACCAGACCTTTGCCATTAACTCCCCGGCCATATTACCTAGATCTTCCGGTAAGTCTGGTTGTTCAATTCGTGTTTTGCTCTTCTCACGTAATTCTTTCCAGAAATTATTTAAAGCCTCTGTGGGCACTGACATGCTGCCTTTACGTACAAAACGATACAACTTATTGGTTGTCGGTGTAATTCCGTAACGAAAGAAGAGTAAGGCGCAGACTTCACGATAAAGATCGCGAGTATGACTGAATTGCTCGCGTAAGTTATCGACTTCTTCCTGTATCTGCCCTTCTAGTTTGTCTAATTCACTCATAAAATATTCAACCTATTTAAAAGTTAAATATTACTACGTAATACGTAATAAATAAAGATATTAATTTATAAATTTGACATTATGACTCTAATGTCAAATAATGATAATTACCATTTATTCTTTACTCAGATACATCCCACCTTAATCTATGGATAATATAGTTGCTATATTGCCTTTTTCTTCATCCGAAAACTATTCGCTTCCCGCTAAACTTGATGGAAGCGAAGGATCCAATCGTGCGATTGGAAAACCGGCACAAATTACGGCATCGAGCGACCTACAGGCAATTCAAGCCTGGCTGGCCTGTTTTGCTGATACCAAGACAACCTTTAGTAATTACCGTAAAGAGGCCGAACGGCTCTACCTCTGGGCTGTATTTCAACTAGGTAAGCCAGTATCCTCTTTAACACATGAGGATTTACTGATCTATAAACGCTTTATTCAAGACCCACAGCCAAGAGATAAATGGGTTTCAGATGGAGGCAGAAAATACGCCAGAAATCATGAGCTCTGGCGACCTTTTTATAGGGAACTTTCCCCGGCCAGTCAACGTCAGGCAATGGTTATTTTGAATGTAATGTTTGCATGGTTGGTAAATGCTGGTTATTTGGCTGGAAACCCACTGTCACTGTCCAGGCAACGTGCAAAAAAGGTAAAACCCCGCATCACACGCTATTTAGATCCCTGGCTTTGGCAGGAAGTGAAAGACTATATAGAAACCATGCCTCAAGAAAGCACACGAGAACAGGCGCATTATTTTCGTACCCGTTGGTTATTTACCATTCTCTATCTAGGAGGTTTACGAATTTCTGAAATATCCCAAAACAGCATGGGATGTTTTTTTAGTCGTCGCGATAAAGAAGGAAAAGAGTACTGGTGGCTAGAAATATTAGGGAAAGGTGATAAGGTACGTTTAGTACCTGCAACTCATGAAATGATGGCAGAACTCGCTCAGTATCGCAGAAGCCTAGGGTTTCCCCCCTATCCTTCCATAAATGAGGAAACACCGCTAGTACTTTCTATTGGAAAATCCATGAAACCTTTAACGAGGTCAGCGTTACATATTATTATCAAGAAAGCATTTAAACAGACAGCCGCTTGTTTACGGCTACGGGGTGATGAGTATATAGCGCGTGCAGACCTTGTTGAGCAAGCTTCCGCTCATTGGTTAAGGCATACCGCTGGCTCTCATATGGCTGATCAAGAGATTGACATACGCCTGATTCGAGATAATTTAGGCCACGAATCCTTAAATACCACCAGTCAGTATTTACATGCTGATGACGATAAGCGTCATTCTGAAACGGAACAGAATCATCGTATAGATTGGTAAATTCTTTAAACTAAGAAAGAATGCTTATGCGTGGTTCTCGGTTTTTTCAGCATCAGCCACCTTTCTAAATAAAGTGGTTTTTAAATAATCATCTGTCAATTCAAATACTGGTTCAGAATGGTTGAATTTCTTCATTAAAGGTATTATTTTTGTTCGCACCCCCATTCCCCGTGCATCGACATATGCATAATCACGCAAAATATCCATAATTAAAGGATTTCTTGGTGACCTCTGACCCGCGATCATCTTCTCAATTGTCATTGAGTTTTGTAATTTACCAGGGCTAATAACTTCCAACCGGTCAGAATAAACGGTTAACTCAATATCTACTGCAAGACTCCAGTCTCTGTGAGCAAGCGCATTAACAACTAATTCACGCAGTGCGTCCCAAGGGTAATGCCATTGACGCACTCTTCTCATGTGCTCATCAATAGTACTCGCTTCTTCAGAAATAAAGGGTTTAATCGCCGTACTTAGCTTTTCAATCACACCTTCATGATCGAGTACTTTTTGACCTTCAGGATTCACCACCCAGCGGCCTATTAAGGGTGCATCCAATACAACATCCAATTGAGCTTGATATTCTTTATCAGTACCTGAAAAAACCATCACGCGCAAACCAGACTGTCTTAAATATCGCCGTGGGTTGTTAGCAAAACACACCGTTCCCGCAACAGAACAAACATTATGCCCCAAACCATCTTCCGCCATTAAACTTAAGCCTAACAACCGTTGCTCCCACTCCAAGTCGGTTATCGGTACATCAGGGTCCTTAATAATCTCTGATAAATAAAAATTTAAACGTTGCTTATCTAAATGATGAATGCTTGTCCCTACAACGGGAAGTGCTTCGATATGAAGTAATCTACCACTTTCAAATAATCTTAGTTGTTGTTCTCTTGATGCTAATTCAGCTTTCAACATGCGCTTCCCTTTATTTGTAAAGACCTTGAACCAAAAACAAAAAGCATGCTTTTCATCTTACATCTACTCTCACTCCATCCTCCAATTCATTTGAAAGATAGGATACCAACGGCTCATTCTCATCAAGCCCGGAAATCACTTCAGCCATCAGATTATTTCGGTGACCTATTTTTACCGGCCTTTTTTGTAATTTATTCCCTTTTATGACATACACAGCCCATTCACCCCGAAGTTGAGTCGATGCAATATCATTATCACGAAATAAAGCACTATTGGGTATCTGCAGTACTTTATCCGAGTTCCATAAGATAAAGCGTAACTCAACCCGAAAACCATGCTCTAATTGTTTACGAGCACTATATTCCGTACTAATATCCATTATTACTTTAACCCTTTGCTCTTCAACACCCAGAGCCGAAATTTTTGTAAAGCCAGAAGGCTCAATACGCTTCACCTTGCCATGTAAAGGCTGATCGCCTCCCCAGCGCAATATTTCAATAGGCATGCCTAGGTGTAATTTAACGGCCAGGGTGGAAAGCACATCGGCTTCAACCTCAATATGCTCAGTATTGCCCATTTCCATTAGCTCCGTGCCCATAGTTACTACCCGTTCACTTTTGTCTGCTAGCTTTAAAATTTTTCCACCCGTTATACTGTTTACTTTAAAAATTCTATTTTCAGCATCATTTTGCCGAACATCTTCATAATCCAGTGCTGAACGTGACATTTGGGTCAGATATTGAGTAAACACCCAACCAAATTGAGATGCCCGGTATACCGCATCTGCACGTTGCTTATCAGTTTTGGAAATATCCAGTTCGTTTTGTGAAATGACCTTTTGTTTACGTAACCGAATGTTGCGATGAAGAGTAATATCAGCCAGTTCTTTATCTGCTTTAGCAGCTTTGCTCATTTGCTGAACAATTTTCTCTAGTTCTACTGTTGCACCTAAAGTAGCTTCAGCCTGTGCACGACTGCGAGGGTCGAGAAAGGAAGAGGGTAACGGCTCCAAGATCAATAATGTCTGTCCTTTTTGTACCTTGTCTCCCTCGTTAAAATTGATTCGATGCATATACGCATCAATAGGTGCAGTAATAACAAAGTGATCAACGACGCGTGTTTTCCCCTCTTCCTCTATGCTTACTTGCATCGGCGCATAATGAGCCATAACCCGGTCAACTACTATAGGTTTGGGCTGTAAAGCAACGAATAAAATAAGGGCTAATACTATAATCAGTATCGTATAGCCGAAGTGTTTTTTATTTAGCATTCGTTACTACTCCTTTATTTTCAAAACACTAACTAAATCAAGTTGATTCAGTTTACGTCGCACAATTAAACCGGAAATAAGCGCTGAACAGATGACCACCAAAATAGCATAGGCATAGGTGGGTGGTTCAATAATAAAAGGAATACGAAATAAATCTTGCTGTAGACCTATAATAAACCCATAACTTAACCAGTAACCAATCAGCATGCCGAGTGGAATAGACAGGAAAGTAATCAGCCCTAACTCACCCAATAAAATATAAGCAACTTCAGCTTGTGTAAACCCCAAAACTCTCAGGCTGGCTAATTCTCGACTACGCTCGGCCAGGGTAATTCTAGCATTGTTATAAATAACACCGAATGCAATGGCAATGGACAATCCTGAGACAAAGGCAATATAAGTCAACATAAAATCCCCCACCGTTGCATAAAAACTTTCCACCATAGATTTTTGTTCTTCTACACCTGCAATCTGAGGTAAATTTTTCAATATTGACTGAGCCGTATATTCTGCGCCCTCTTCTATCGCCAGATAAGCACCTGAAATAACACGACCTTCCTGCATTAAATCATTCAGAGCATCAATATTCATATACCCTGACAGACCAATATATTGATTAATCACACCGGCAACATGCACCTGCCTTGTCAATCGTTTTCCTTCAAGAAATTCAACGCTTATGCTATCGCCAATTTTTACGCCCAGCTTTTGTGCCAGAAATTCAGTTAATAAAATACCTGTATCAGGAATGCTAATGGCTGTGTTTTGCGTATCAAGCAGCCGGTGTAGTACATTATTGCTAGAAAAGCCCTGAATGGCGGTGCGGTGACTATGTGAACCGGCATGCATTTTAACGGATGCCGTTCGATAAGCTTCTGCCCGTAATACACCCGGTATATTATTGAGTTCATACAACGCCCGATAGGAAGTCGGATTTATAAGAGTTACCGTTAAATCTTCCCGCTGAGACAGGTTAAATTCCGTATTAACCATATAGTCCATCGCATCAATAAAAAAAGTGCCCACAATCATGATACCACAGGCAAAAGCGGTGCCAAAAACAGATAGCAAGGCTTTTACCGGGTGACGTTCAAAATGGCGTAATACCATACGGCTGGGTTGTGCTAGGTATTTTTTTATACCCAGCCGTTCTATAAAAGTGACATTATATCGTTGTGGTACTTCTGGCCTCATCGCCTCAGCAGGCTGTAGTTGCACCGCCTTACGAATCGAAAACCAGGTGCCCAGTAATGCTGCTACCAAAGTTGTACTCGTACTATATAAAATCACTTTTACTTGTAATTGATAATCAAGGTATGGAAAGCGGTAATACTCCATATACAAGTGTGCCAAATTGTTACCTAGTATTAATCCGGCTGATACTCCCAGAACAATCCCGATACACACAATAAGGATAATCAATTTACTGTAATGAAAAGCGATGGCCATATTACTAAAACCAAATGCTTTTAGCGAAGCAATAATTTCTCTTTGGCTGGCAATAATCCGCCCTACCACCATATTCAATAGAAAGATGGAAACACCTAAAAAAATAAAGGAAAAAGTACTACCCATTTCATCCAGTTGTTTAAATTCTTCTGATAGAAAATGATGCGATACCTGAAGGTTTCTATCATAAACCCCCAACCCACCATAGGGCTTTAACAAATCATCCAGTTTTTCAATAATCAGTTTATCGTCTGCATCCAGTGTCAGTTTTATGCTGAGATCATTAAAAGCTCCTTGCATATCATAGGCAGTCTCCAGTGCTTCCCGCTCCATCCAGATAATACCATAGCGGGAAAAGTCCGGGATAATTGTACCGGGTGCAATTTGATAGATAAACTCGGGTGATAAAGCAATACCCACAATATGCAACTGTTGCTTGCGTCCATTCACAATAATCTGCAATGTATCGCCTGGATGTAATTGATGGGGCTGCGCAAAGGCTTCACTAATAAGAACCTCTATCTGCTGACTTTTAACAGGCATGCGCCCTTCCCTGATATAAACCTTATTCATGGCATCAGGATTATGCTTATCAATAGAGACTAGCTGCCCCTGAATGGGATCATGATAGTTCTTTAGATTGATCCGTACGGGTGCAAGTACGCGTGGTTCGGCATCAGCAATACCAGGAATCTGTGTTATGCGCTGTACTAATGTCAACGGCGCACGTTTCAGGGAAGAAAAAAGGTCTGCAAAGCCGTACTCCTGATAATAACGCTCTCGTGTTTGCTGTAGAGATTCCAGAGTGCTGTATGACATAATGACAGTAGATAGTCCTGCCGCAATGACAATTGCTATAGCCAGAACCTGGCCACGTATCAGCCATAATTCACGAAATACTTTACGATCCAGGGTATTCATATTATGCCTAAGTATCCGTTCAGAATTTTTGAAAGAAAGTGATCCATAGACTTTCAGGTAAATAACTTGCGCATATCCTGACGAGTCAGTTGTTGTTAATTTGTAGTGTTAAATTTTTTATATTCTCTTACTTACCAACTCAGTTCATTGGGTGATTTACGTATTTTATTCTGCTGTATTTTACTAATTTGACCATCGTTTAGATAAATAACTCTATGTGCCATATCTGCAATTGAGGCATTATGCGTAATAACGGCTGTGGTTGTCCCCAGTTCACGACTGACGACATCCAGTGTTTCCAGCACTGTAATACCTGTTTGAATATCCAGAGCACCCGTAGGCTCATCACACAGGAGTACTGCCGGATTTTTTGCTATGGCCCGGGCAATGGCAACCCGTTGTTGTTGCCCACCTGACAACTGAGCTGGAAAGTGATTCATACGATCAGACAAACCCACAAGTTCCAGAGCCTCTGATGCTTGCATAGGATGTGCAGCAATTTCGGTGACTACAGAGACATTTTCCAGGGCGGTCAGGCTGGGTATTAAATTATAGAACTGAAAGACAAAACCCACATGATAACGCCGGTAGCTAGTCAATTCTTTTTCGCTCGCATGACTAAGTTCAAGGTCTTTATAGTACACCTTTCCAGAGGAAGGTAAATCCAGCCCGCCCAGGATATTAAGCAAGGTGGATTTACCACTACCGGACATACCGAGAATCACAGCAAACTGCCCTGCATATAATTTAAGATTTATCCCGCGTAGTGCATGAACTTGTACATCCCCCATTTCATAGGTTCGGGTAATTCCTTGCATTTGGAAAACAACTTCACTGTTCATTAATATGCTAGCCTTGGCTGAAAGCCTCTTTCACCACACTGTATTCATAAAATATCAAAACTATCGAACTTCCTTCACAATTTTTATACCTTTCATTCTTTGCGCATAAATAATATCCAGCTCTTTCTGTAGTTCGATCGCTTTATCTGTATCATCACATAACTCAAGCTTGTGCTGAATTTTTCTTTCCTTTTGCTTTAATTTCTTTAGGATTGTTTTTATTTCCTTAGTATGTTTTATCTTCTTTTGTTGATCAGCATCAAAGAATTCCTGTAGTTTTTCTAGTAATTTTTTTTTGCCCATCATTATGTTCCTCTTAAATCACTGTCTTGTGTTTCAATCACATTCACTAATTCATTATCATCCAATACTAGCTCACGCTGAGTCTCAAAGTTTTTTTCTTCATGTTTTACAAAGACTGTTTCAGCCAGCGCCACTAAATGCTTTTTTATTGCATACATATAAGCACTATCATTTATCAGCGAAGTCCCTGCCTCAGGCGTAATTTCATGCTCCCGGATCAAGCCATCTATCCTTGCATTCATTCGCTGATCCTGTTCTTTGATTTTCACTTTAAAAATATCGAAGGACAATAGATTAATATCACTACTACCTTGTTCTACTTGAATACGTACAAGATCTAACTCTCTGAATAACTCTGCTATTTGATAACGGATTATGTCATATTCCTGCTTTACAAACATATTATTGGAGTGATTCATCATTAATAAATTCTTTTGTAGATGTTTACTATCTTTTACCGCCTCGACGATATGCCGGTTTGCCTCTCGCAACCAATATAAACGTCCGGATTGCTGCATTTTCCAGGTAAAGCCTGCCTGGCTTATAAAAGCAATAATAGCACTGTAGATTCCTTTAATATTCCGCTCATAGGCAATTTCAACATCATAAGTCTCATTTATTATCGACTGCTGTAGCAATTGCTGTAAGTCCTTGTCAGAAAAAACGCTGGTGACAGAAAGGCCCAGCATTTTTAAAATAATATAGCGAGCATGTTTGTATAAACGCACTGTTTCTTGATGAACAGCTAATACAACAGTATCTGGAAATGCCATAGCGGCAGCATTCAAATACTTAGGCTTATCAACACTAACCCGCTCACCTTTTAGAATATATTCAATAAAGCGTACTAAATGATTGATAAAGGGCAATAATAAAAGAATACCCGTTATATTAAATAGAGTATGGAACATAGCCAGTTTAAGCGCATAATCATCCGCTGCAATATGCACACGGGAAGCAAGATAATCTACCGCGATGACAAACTGATCCATCATTAATAAAGCGACAAATGCCGTTATGATATTAAAGATTAAATGTGCTGCCGCCAGGCGTTTTCCCTCAATATTAACCCCTATTGCGCTCAATATTGCTGTAATGGTTGTGCCGATATTTGCCCCAATTGCTAAAGCCAGGGAGTTTTCATAGCTTATTTGCTGTACCGATAATGCAGTAATAATGATGGCCATTGTTGCATCGCTCGATTGAATAATCACTGTGGTTGCAACACCTATTAATATATAAATCAGTAAGCCCTTGAAACCGGGTATCGCATACTCGGCTAAATTAATGGTTTCACGAAATACCGAAAACCCCTCTTTCATATAGTGGATACCGAGAAACAAAAAACCCATACCGACTAATATTGAACCTATCGCATTAAATGTTTTATTTTTTTGCAATAGAAGTAAAACACCAAATACCAGCATAGGCATTGCATAGTTTGCTATTTTTACCTTTAAGCCAAACCCGGCAATTAACCAGGCACTTGCTGTAGTCCCTAGATTTGCACCAAAAATAATGCCTATACCTGATGCCAAATCAAGTAATCCTACGCTCAAAAATGAAATCGCAAGTACCGAGACTAATGAACTTGATTGCATCAGGGTTGTTGAAACCAGACCGAAGCTTAAACTTTTCCATAATTTATCAGTACAGGTGCGGAGTATTTTTTCCAGAGTTCCACCAGAAAAGCTATGAAAACCTTGCTTTAATGACAGCACACCGAATAAAAAAATAGCGATGCCCGCAGCAATCTGCGTAAAATCAGGACTTAGCCATAAGCTATACGCTAAAATTATTAATAAAACAGGTAAAAATATTTTATTTAGCATCATTGGAAATTTTGTTTTCTACACCTAATTTTAATTATAGGCTAAAACCTGACATTCTTCATTTTCTGGTTTACACTTTACGCAGAAGTGTAATCGCTTTGGCTTAGTCAACTTAGAACTGAAGCCCCTACTTCCAAAATAATTCGTGCACACTCCTTGAAGAATACATATACAATCATTTACACCTTAGTTTCAGGTATAATTTCGCTATTATTGATGCACAGAAAACACCTATGTCTACAGAATTTAAAACAATTGGTATTTTAGGAAAATCCAGTGATCCCAAAATCGCCGATACTCTCAAAACACTCTATCAATGTCTAAAACCACGTTATCAAATTTCCATTGATTCAGGTAGTGCCCAACTTATTCCCGATTTTTCAGGAAATATACAGCCACTAAAAAACCTCGCTCAACACTGTGATGTACTGATTGTCGTTGGTGGAGATGGTACTTTTTTATCTGCTGCGCGGATTGCATCGGTCTGCAACATCCCATTAATAGGTATAAATCTGGGCCGTCTTGGTTTTTTGGTCGATATTTCCCCAGCTGAACTGGAAACAAAATTAAACGCCATTTTGCAGGGCAATTATCGTAAAGAAAAGCGCTCTTTACTGCGCACAAAAATCATCCGGGATACTCATGTCATTCATGAGGAAACTGCAGTCAATGAAGTCGTAATTCATCGCTGGGTCACCCCCAGTATGATAGAATTAATAACCACCATTGATGGTGTTTATCTCAATACTCAACGCTCTGATGGCTTAATAATCTCCACACCTACCGGTTCTACAGCTTATTCTCTCTCGGCTGGAGGCCCGATTATTCATCCTGCATTAGATGCATTATTACTGGTTCCACTTAACCCACATACTTTATCTAATCGCCCCATTGTTATTAATGATTCCTCTGAAATTGAAATAAACTTCATTAAGACAAACGAGATTAATGCCCAGGTTACCTGTGATCATATTGCCATTCCAGATGTTTTAATTAGTGATACAATTTTAATTAAAAAAGACCCTAAACCTATTACTATCCTGCATCCGGAAAATCACGAGTTTTTTCATACACTACGCAACAAGCTTAACTGGAGCGGAGGCTACCCGATTTAATTATGCTACAAAACCTTAATATTATTGATCTTGCTATCGTCGAATCCTTAGATCTAAACCTTGAAAAAGGCTTATCTGTACTCACCGGTGAAACAGGTGCCGGAAAATCTATTCTCCTCACAGCCTTAGGTCTAGCCTTAGGTGACCGTGCAGATGCAAGTTATATACGTCCCGGTTGCAAACGCGCAGAAATTAATTTAAGTTTTGATTTAAGTGACGCGCCTGCTGCTCAGGCATGGCTGGAGGAAAATGAACTTGATGCAGATGAACAATGCCTGATTCGTCGTACGATCCACCAGGATAGCAGGTCCAAAGCTTATATTAATGGCCGCCCAACAACCTTACAATCGCTAAAACTATTGAGTTCACAGTTAGTAGAAATTCATGGGCAGCATGCGCACCTGACGCTACTGGATAATGAAAAACAACGCGGTTTTCTTGATAGTTACGCAAAAAATACTGCTATCCTTGCAGAAACTAACCAGGCCTATCTACAGTGGCGCAGTAATTTTCACGAATTACAAGCACTGATTAAAGCCTCAACCGAACAAAGCAATCAGGAAGATTTATACCGTTACCAGCTTAACGAATTGGAACAACTGGATTTAACACATTATGACTATGCCGCCCTCTCAGCAGAACATACTAAACTGGCAAACCTGGAGCAGATCTTAAGCGTTGGACAAACTCAGCTAGATTTGCTCTCTGAAAATGAGCAGCAATCAGCCAATCAAATGGTCAATCAAAGTATCAGTGCATTAAGTGAATTAAGTTCCTTAGCAGGAGAATTTGAAGAACCCAGTAAGCTACTGATGGAAGCACAAATTCAAATTCAGGAAGCCAGCCAGCAACTTCGTTATTTCCTTGAGGCACAAGAAGTCGATCCACAACGCCTGCAAGAACTAGAGCATCAAATAGGCATTATTCAGAACCTGTCACGCAAACATCATGTTAGCCCAGAAAAATTACCCAGCATTGCTGATAAGCTAAGTACTCAACTAGACAACTTAAGTAACAGTGCCGAGCGCATAGATGAATTAACATTTCTGCTTGAACAAAATAAAAAAGATTACTTTTCTTTAAGCAAAAAACTCAGTAATAAGCGTAGTAAAGCCGCTATAAAGCTCTCACAACTTATTTCTGAAATGATTCAGGAATTGGGTATGCCACAAGGCGAATTTAATATAGCCGTCACGACACTGGATATTAGCCAGCCTAAAATTAATGGTAGTGACAAAATTGAATTTTTAGTCAGTGCCAACCCTGGCCTACCGCTACGGCCATTAGCCAAAGTGGCCTCAGGCGGGGAGTTATCCCGTATTAGCCTGGCAATACAAGTGACTACCAGTCATGATAAAGATGCCCCCACAATGATTTTTGATGAAGTGGACTCAGGTATCGGCGGTGGCATCGCCGAGATTGTAGGACAAAAATTACGCAGCTTAGGTCATAGCGCCCAGGTATTATGTGTGACTCATTTACCTCAGGTTGCATCACAGGCGCATCAGCATTTATTTGTGTATAAAACCAGTGACGATACGCGAACGACTTCACAGGTCAAAACCTTATCGACTGAGCAACGAATTGAAGAAACCGCACGTATGCTAGGTGGCGTGAATATCACTGACTCAACGTTGGCACATGCAAAGGAAATGTTGATGGCTGGACTGCAAAAATAAAATATTTCATAGACCACTTATATTTATTCATCCTTCGGAGTCTTGTAACTTCTCATTATCCACGGGCACAAGCGTTTATCGGGAATCTACGTTGAACATGGATTCCTGCTAATAGCATGCAGGAATGACGGCTTTTGCATCGTGTCATTAATGAGACGTTACAGAGTCTTTAAATCTCAATTTGATATAGCCATTATTTTCTTTATGTACCAAGCATCCTTTATGCGTTAAATAAGCATACAATATCAATTTTCCCAAGACCATAAGTAAGATGGAATCTTCAGATTGTAATGCTTTTAACGCAGGGGATATATCAAGTTCTTCAGGCGACCCCAGAGATTCTGGCCAATCCTTAAAAAGTAAACCACGTATTTCATTGTGATGCCTTGGCATTTTTAATAATTCATTGGCAAACACCAGCATACCCGCATGAACCCAGCTCTGTACCCAGGTATCTTTGAGTTTTTCCTTCCAGATTTTATCAATAGTCAAATCAA
>WTCM01000086.1 GCA_013138595.1 Methyloprofundus sp.
AAGAAAAAAAATTGCGCAATGGCAAGCAAAGCTACAAGCTCCGTTAGATTAGGAATATCAGATGCTAGAGCAATTCAGCTTCGCGCTAGGCGTAACGGCACCGATTTTGAGCTTATTAGTCTTAGGCGTTATCTTTAGGCGGTCGGGGTTTATCAGTCAGGAATTTATTGATACCTCAAATAGCTTTGTGTTTAATATCAGCTTGCCCTGTCTACTGTTTTTCAGTATTGCTAGAACCCCCTTAACGCAGTCGGGCAATATTCCGCTGTTTTTATTTGGCTTTATCGTTACCTTGGGGTTAGCTTTTGTGTTTTGGTTATTAAGCTGTCTCTTACTGCCACAGGATAAGCGCGGGGTGTTTACTCAAGGAGCGTTTAGAGGCAACTTAGGCATTATTGGTATTGCTTTAGTAGTGAATGCTTACGGGAATGAGATGTTAGCGGTGGCAAGTTTATATATGGCGGTGATTGCGGTATTGGATAATCCACTCGCGATTTTTATTTTAAAGCCCAAAGGCCACCATGCGTTTAAATCCATTCTGACTAATCCTATTATTATCGCCGTGGTCATGGGCTTAGTCTTTGCAGCATTCAGCGTGCCTATTCCTAGTTTTGTTAAACAGACAGGGCAATACCTAGCACAACTGACTTTGCCACTCGCCTTGATTTGCATAGGCGGCAGTTTATATTGGCGTGACTTTCAACATCATCATAAAGAGGTTGTCTGGGCGACTATTGCCAAACTGATATTGATGCCATTAATGGGTATATTGATTGCGATTGAACTAGGTTTTAGAGGGCAAGAGTTAGGCTTATTATATTTAATGCTTTCCTCACCGACGGCTGTTTCCAGTTATATTATGGCTAAAAAAATGACTGCTCACGGTACGATTGCCGCTGAAATTATTGCTTTAACCACGGCGGCGAGTTCAGTGGTGATTACCATTGGGCTTATTATTTTACAGGTATTAGGGTATATTTAAGGCTGACTTTAAGAGCTAATTTATTGATATTTTGAACTCTTTTCATTTTCTGCTACTATGCGGGTATCGAAAATTAATGGGCGGTGTTGATTATGTCGGAATGTTCTTTTTGTGGTGTGATAGAAACAAGCAGTTACCCCTTATGCCAGTCCTGTGGTACTTTACGATATCCAGTGAGCCAGCCGCCGTCCAAAGTTCGTTATCAAAAATTAAAGTGGTGTGCCACGGTCGCTGCGGCTGTTGTTACGCCGGGTGGTTTTGTGGTTTTAGCAATAGTGCAAGCTAACCGCATTGCGGCAAAGATTAAAGACCGATAAATTCAAGCCCCCGCCTTTAAGACGGAACAAGCAGGCTGTAGGGTATGCACCGCATACCTTATGCAGGTGAGAGGTACGCAGTGCGATACCCTACGAGTCACTGCCGCGTTAAGGAAAAATATAGGATGTGTTGAGGCACGAAACGCATCTTTTTGGCTGTAGTTAAATCCATCACAATGCGCATAAAATGATGGGTTTCGCAAAAAGACGCTCTACCCATCCTACATTTGATTATCCAACGCCTCTAATTGTTTCCAGCGATTCACGATCTTACAAAAAATCTCAGCCGTTTGTTTAGCATCATAAAGTGCCGAGTGAGCTTGCTCATTATCCCACTCCATTCCTGCTGCCTTGCCTATCTTTGCTAGCACTGTTTGCTGGTACATTAAGCCCCCTAAGGTCGCTGTATCAAAGGTACTAAAGGGATGAAAAGGGCTGCGCTTTATTTTGGTTCGCTCTATGGCCGCATTTAAAAAAGTAATATCAAATGTCGGGTTATGTCCCACAAGAATAGCGCGGGTACATTTATTGCGTTTGACCGCCTGTTTTATCGGCTGAAATAGTTTGGCGAGTGCCTCCTTTTCAGTGATAGACATACGAAAAGGGTGATACGGATCTATTCCCGTAAATTTTAGCGCGGCAGGGTCTAAAATTGATTTCTCAAAAGGAATAATATGTGCCGCATGACTTTCAGTCACGACAAGCTCTTGATTATCGTCATATTCAACAATCACGGCTGCAATTTCTAGTAAGGGATTTTTTTTGGCATCAAAGCCCGCTGTTTCTATATCAACGACCACAGGTAGGTAGCTTCTAAATCGTTCATTTAAAGGGTGCTTCACTATTTCCATGGGGTTAGATATATAATCGTTGGCTAAAATGTGTTATGTTACGCGAAGTTTTTAAGCGGATAAACTTTTGCTAGTAAATTAGGCGAGTAATGTTAAATAAAATAAGAAAAGTCAGTGGAATTATAGCTTTAGGCAGTGTGCTTATCTTGCAAGGGTGTACAACAGTTGCCAACCCTGACCCCGAAGATCCATGGGAAGGGATGAATCGAGATATTATGACCATGAATGATAAAGTCGATACTTATCTCTTAAAGCCTGTGGCAAAAAGTTACCAATGGATTACACCTGATTTTGCTGATGTTGGCGTGACTAATTTCTTTTCTAATTTAAAAGATATAGGCGTGAGTGCGAATGGTTTTTTACAAGCAAAACCACAGCAAGGCAGTATGGATGCCGCACGTTTTGTTGTCAATAGTACGGTAGGCTTGGTGGGTTTCTTTGATGTCGCAACGATGATAGATTTGCCTAAGCATGAAGAAGATTTTGGTCAAACACTGGCTGTTTGGGGAGTGCCTAGAGGTCCTTACTTTGTCATGCCTTTTTATGGCCCTAGTTCGGTTCGAGGCGTAGGAGGGGTTCTGGGGGATGCCGCCTTGCACCCTTTGAGTTACACGCCTCTTTTTGCCTCTTCTGCGGTAGGTTGGGCTGCGGTAGGTCTACGTACGGTAGAGGCGATTGATACTCGTGCGGACTTTTTAGGTGCTGAAGCCATTGCTTCCGAAGCCGCAATGGATAGATATATTTTCTTCCGCTCTGCTTATATGCAGCAAAGAGAGTATTTAATCAATGATGGCGAAGCGCAGCCTTTAGATTTAGAGTTAGAAGATGACTTTGATGAAGAAGAGTTAGACAGCTTAGAGGAATCTTTGTATCAAGAGGATTTAGAGCAAGGGATTAGTCTAGCAAACTAAAAGTATGGGTGACCTATTAAATACTTTATCGTTTTTTTCTTGATTTTAACTGCGCAGCTACAATATCGACTGTGGTACGGCGATGGTAGTATTCAGCAATCACAAAATTACCAACAGCAATTGCAAGCACTAGAGCAAAAATTAGCTCTTAAGCAGCAACGTAATAAAGCACTGCAAGCAGAAGCGAAGGATTTACGTAAAGGTAAAGAGGCGATTGAGGAAATTGCCCGCCATGATTTAGGCTTAGTGAAAGCTGAAGAAACTTTTTTTCAAGTCATCGAGTAGTGATTTAGACTATATTTATGAGTAAAAAAAACAAATACTGGGGCATTGTTCCAGCAGCAGGTGTGGGCAAGCGTATGCAAGCAGATCGCCCCAAACAATATTTAGGCTTAAAGGGCGCTACAGTCATTGAGCAAACATTGCAGCGATTATTACAGGTAGAGAAATTAACGGCGGTTGTGGTGGCTATTTCCAAAGAAGACCCTTATTGGCCAACACTGGGTATTTCTAAAAATCCGCGTATTGTTACCGCGGCTGGGGGCAAAGAAAGAGCAGACTCTGTGTTATCGGCCTTATATGCCATTGCAGACCAAGCAGCAGATGATGACTGGGTTTTAGTGCATGATGCGGCACGCCCTTGTATTACTCAAGGGGATGTAGAGCGACTGATTGATGAACTTAGCGCGCATTCAGTGGGCGGGATTTTAGCACTTGCCT
>WTCM01000211.1 GCA_013138595.1 Methyloprofundus sp.
TTCAAACACATCTAGCAATTGTCTACGCAAGGCTTCTAAGTGTTTAGCATCTTCGGGTAAAACTTCTGCAACACCTGCGGGCAATAGCCAAGGGTCTCTTTGTAACATAATAATTTTCCAATTCACATAAAAAACGCCACGTATTGATACGTGGCGTTTAATCGTTCAGCTTAGGAAACGCGGAGCGTTTCCGTATGCATTCCCACGCGGAGCATGGGAACGAGGGCTGCTGCCTTTATTTCATTTGTTTGAAATATTTAAAGAACTCAGAATCTGGCTCAGTCACCATAATATTCGCTGAATTTTTAAAGGTTTTTTTATAAGCTGCCATACTACGATAAAAAGCATAGAACTCTACGTTTTTACCATAAGTATTCGCATAAATTTCAGCGGCTTTTGCATCGCCCTCCCCTTTCATGATTTCAGAATCACGATAAGCATCGGCTAAAATAATTTCTTTTTGCTTATCTGCATCCGCGCGTACTTTTTCTGCCGCTTCGGCACCTTGAGACCTAAATTCACGTGCCACTCGTGCACGCTCTGCTTCCATACGACTATAAACAGAGGCACTCACTTCGTCTGGTAAATCAATACGTTTTACTTGTACATCGACAATTTCAATACCTAATTTAGCCGCAGCTGTTTTAGTATTAGCAATTAAAGCTTCACGTACGGCACTACGGTCAGTAGAGACCAATTGTTTAATATCACGTTTACTAAATTCACTACGGAAAGCATCTTTAATAATTTGATCTAAACGAATATTCGCTTGGAATGCATCCCCTGCCACTGAGGTATAAAAGGTTTTAACATCGCCGATACGCCATTTAACAAAAGAATCAACGATCACGTTTTTCTTTTCTGAGGTTAAAAAACGTTCTGGTGCAGAATCTAAGGTTAAGATACGTGCATCAAATTTTTTGACGTTATTAATAAAAGGCATTTTAAAATGCAAACCAGGCTGGTAGTCTGCACTGACAATTTCCCCTAATTTGAATTTAATCGCTTTTTCAGTTTCTGTGACCGTGAAAACACACATCATAAGCACAGTGAACACTAAACCTACGCTCACTAAAATTTTATTTGCTGACATGCTTAACGTCCTCTTGGTGAACGACCACGACCTGAGGGTCTTGGTGTATTGGTTGAATCATACGGCTGAGCGGCCGAAGAAGCTGCTGTTTGATAGTTTTTTGCACGCGCCTTCATCGCTTGCGATTTTTTCGCTAACTGATCAAGAGGCAGGTACATCATATTATTACTACCTTGCACATCCACCATGACAGTATCTGTGCCACTCATCACTTCTTCCATCGTATCTAAATAAATACGTTGTCTAGTGACTTCTGGCGCTTTTTCATACTCGGTTAGAATTTGTGAAAAACGACTCACGTCCCCATTTGCTGAAGCAATAATACGTGATTTATACCCTTCGGCTTCTTGTAGAACCCTTGCCGCGGCTCCCCGCGCTCTAGGCACAATATCATTGGCATAGGCTTCGGCTTCATTGATTAAACGCTGCTCATCTTCACGCGCTTTAATCGCATCTTCAAAAGCACTTTGTACTTGCTCAGGAGGCTGGGCATCTTGTAAGTTAACACTGGTAATCATAATACCTGAGTCATACGAATCAATCACCGATTGAATTTCTGTTTTAATATCCGCAACGATTTGAGTACGCCCTTCGGTTAAAACAAAATCCATGGTGTTTCCACCCACCACACCACGCTCAGCACTTTCGATCACTTGCTTTAAAGTTGCTGTTTGGTTGTTGATATTAAATAGGTATTTTTTTGCATCACTGACTTGGTACTGCACCGCTAAGCGCACATCCACAATATTTTCATCTTTAGTCAGCATTAAGGCTTCTTTAGAAACCGTGCCTTTACGACCACCGCCTGAGCGATAACCGACTTCTAAAGAACGAATTTGCGCCACGTTAACAATTTCGACTTTTTCAATAGGTGATGGGAATTTCCAGTTTAAACCAGGTTGTGTGCTATTGGTATATTGACCAAAACGCATTTCTACGCCACGATTTCCCTCATCAACAATATAGAAGCCACTCGCCAGCCATAAGGCTAGCGCGCCAACAGCGACAAAGCCTAAGCCTTTCATTGAAGGTGGAGTGTCTTCGCCATCGCTATTACTGCCACCAAATAAGCCACCCAGCTTACCCTGCAAGGAGCGCAATGCCTCATCTAAATCAGGAGGATTATTTTTATCCTCATTGCGACCACTCCAAGGATCTTTGTTTTTATCACCGCCTGGTTCATTCCAAGACATTCTACTAACTCCACGTTTTATACTAATTACTTTAATAACTGAAAGGTCAATTATTTAACTTCTATTTCCAGGCAACTGAGGTGCAGACTTTTAAAGACTGTAAAATATGTACCGCATACCTAGCATTGCTTGAAGGTACGCGGTGCGTACCCTACTAACTATATTAACGTTGTTTTACACAACTCAACCTTGTAATTATCCTAAAAAAGACAGGATTACACAATCATTACGACACAATTTCTTCAAAATCGACTTGTTTTAATATGCCTAAGTGCTGCCGATCAATTTCCAATAGCAGCTCCCAACCCCCTTCATCCGTAAATTCTTCTTCTACAATATTCGCAACCGCACAGAGCTTTGCGCGTACCCCGCCTTCTTTTGCGGATAAATGACAACGCACTTGCACACGGGATGCAGAAAAAATCTCGGCAACCGCTTGCTGCAGTAAATCCATGCCTGCACCTGTTTGTGCTGACATCCATACTCTAATAGGGATACCGTCTTCATTACGATCTATTTTTGGCAGGAAACCTTCTAATAAATCAATTTTATTAAATACTTCTAGTTGCTGGTTATGATCTGCACCAATTTCTTTTAAGACACGATTCACTTCTAAAATCGTTTCATTACGATATTCATCATTCGCATCAATCACATGCAATAATAAATCTGCCTCGGTCGCTTCTTGTAAAGTCGATTTAAAGGCGGCGACTAATTCATGTGGTAAATGACGTATAAAGCCCACGGTATCCGCTAAAACAACCTCAGTTGTATTGCCTAATTTAAAACGCCTTAAAGTTGGATCTAAAGTCGCAAACAACTGATCTGCAGCATAAATATTCGCGCCTGTTAAGGCATTAAACAGTGTTGATTTACCTGTATTGGTATAACCTACTAAGGATACATTCGGTGTTTCAGTGCGTTTACGTCTAGCACGTCCTTGATGACGTTGTTTAACCACTTTAGCCAAACGCCCTTGCACCAACTTCATACGTGCGGCCACTTGGCGGCGATCATCCTCTAACTGGGTTTCCCCTGTTCCACGCATTCCAATGCCGCCTTTTTGGCGATCTAAATGCGTCCAACCACGGGTTAAACGAGAGGCTAGGTGATTTAACTGCGCGAGTTCTACTTGCAGTTTTCCATCGTAAGTTTTAGCGCGTAAGGCGAATATATCTAAAATTAAACCGTTGCGATCTACTACTCTAAATTCTAAAGCAGCCTCAAGATTACGTTCTTGACTGGGCGTTAGCACATGATTAAACAGTACTAAATCGGCTTCTGTTTCTTCTATAATCGCTAACAGTTCTTCAAGCTTACCTTTACCAATAAAATACTTAGGGTCAGGTTTAGGCCTGGAGCCTGTTAAGACGTGCACAACTTCTGCACCTGCTGACTTGGCTAGTTCTTTTAATTCATTTAAATCTTCTTGTCCTTCATAAAGATTTATATGCACTAAAACGGCTCTTTCACCTGATTCTGGACGATCAAACAAGGCGAATCCTCATACAAGTTAAATTACTCAAAATCATCCTCTTTCTTAATGATATTTATTGATTTACCAGGCACAATGGTTGAAATTGCATGTTTATACACCATTTGCACCATAGTATTTTTTAGCATAATCACGTATTGATCAAATGAATCGATACGCCCTTGTAGCTTAATGCCATTCACTAAAAATATAGATACTGGCGTATGCTCTTTTCTTAGTGTATTTAAAAAAGTGTCTTGTAAATTTTGACCTTTTGGCATACCTTTTCTCCCTATTATTGTTATTATTCTGAGCGGTATAGAACCTGCCTCAAATCAACTGAACATGATACCTTACCGATATTTAATGCGCTTTACAAGATATAAGGGCGCAAAGCTTAAAAACAAGTTTAAATAATAGCTTCCCGCTAAAACACTGCGGGAATGACATGAGCGACTGTATCACTCAATGTTCCAGTTTTTTTTAACTTAATTTTGTAAAGCCATTATGACTGAAAGGGCTAGCACAAAATACAGGGTACTTTGAAACATTCATTTTCGATATAGGATGTGCTGAGGCACGAAGCGCATCTTTCACGCGCCTGATGCGCTTCGTGCCTCAGCACATCCTATACTTTTATATTTCAGAAAAGCAATAATAAAAAACTGGAGCATCGAGTATCAATAACTTTATCCCGAACTCAGGCTACTGATTACTTGAAAAAAGCCGCCAAAAACGCGTTTTGGACTCCAATTTTCTAAGTTTGTTAGGTTTCATCTAGCAACTCTTGATAAGCACTCTGCACAAACCTAGGGCTACAAATCGCTAAGAAGACCAAGTCTTCTGAGCCTGTATTAGCAATTCGCTGTGCTGACATAGCGGGAATCACTACTACATCGCCAGCTGTCACTTGCGTCGCTGGCTGCCCTCCAATCTCCACTCGCCCCTGCCCTTCAAGAATCACATAGCGTTCGACTATCCCCTCCAAACGATGCCACTTGGTTGTCACCGCTGGCAGGACTCGTGCGCGTGCGATAGACACTTCTGTATCTGTTGCGCTATTCCATAGCTCATTAATATAGCAATCTTCACTAATATAAAATTCTGCACTCGCTTTGTAATGCTTGATAGTTTCTTTAGCCATAACTACTCAGGCTTTAATAAACTAAGCTGATGACTTGCTACTGCAAATGCACCTACAACCCCTAATATAGCGGCTATAAAGACCAATAAAACAGTTTCACTAAAGCTTAAAAAGTTCAGTTGAAACTGGCTTTGATACAGTTGTGATAATTGTGCTATCGGGGCTTGTACCAGCCATAACATAAACGTGATAATGCACCATGCTATGCAAGCAGCAATAAAACCATACCAAAAACCCGCATATAAAAAAGGTAAACGAATAAAGGCATTCGTGCCACCCACTAACTTCGTCACGATCACTTCATCACGCCGTGCCTGTAACTCTGTGCGTACCGTATTCCCTGTAATAAAAACCACTGCTAAGGCGAATAAAACACTGAGCAATAAAACCACTCGGCTAACCATTTGCATTAAGGCTTGCAAGCGTGCTACCCAGTCCATATCCATTTGTGCAAATTCTACTGCGGGTTGACTTTCCAGTTGCTGTAGCAATAAGCCTAGCTGAGTCGCATCATTAATCGTCTGTTTAGGTGCAATCTGTAAAACAGCGGGAAGTGGGTTGCCTGACAAGGCATCTAAAGCCGCCCCAAAACCACTGTATTGCTGGAATTCTTCTAAAGCTTGCTGCTTAGTAATAAGCACCACCTCTGCAATAGAGGCATGTGTTTTGAGTTCTTGTACCAGTCTTGCTGCTTGTTGATCGCTGACCTTTTGCTGCATAAAGAGAGAAATTTGCGAGCCTGTTTGCAAAGTACTCACTAGTTGCTGTGCATTATTAACCAATACATAAAAACTCCCCGCTAAAGCAATCGCAATCGCCATCACAATAATCGCTAGCCCTGAGGCAAAAGGTGCTTTTAATAAGCGTACAAGACTGGCAAGCAGTGCGCTTATATGACGCTGCAGCATATTATTCAGCGCAGTATCAGTATGACGCTTAATTGGCTCATACGCATTCACAATAGGCTTTTGATTATACTTAGCTGCTTTTTTATGTTTCTTAGTTGATTTTTTCATAGCGCACTATTTTAATCGCCCCTGCTCTAATTGCAGTACTTTATGTTCAAAATGACTAATTAACTCTATATCATGCGTTGCAATCAGTGCCGTGACACCGACTTGTTGAAATTGTTCAAATAAACGCATAATTTCTGCTGATAATTCAGGATCCAAGTTCCCCGTAGGCTCATCGGCTAAAATAATACTGGGTTTATTCACCACAGCACGCGCAATCCCTACGCGCTGCTGCTCTCCTCCTGAGAGTGCTAAGGGATATTTTTTTTCTTTACTTAATAAGCCCACTTTATCTAGTGCTGCACGCACGCGTTTAGCGGTTTCATGCCTGCCTAGCCCTGCGACAAGTAGGGGTAAGGCGACATTATCAAAAACGGTTTGATCAAATAAGAGCTTATAATCTTGGAAAATAAGCCCTAATTTACGTCGCAATAGTGGGATCTGTCGATCATGCATTTGCAGTAAGTTTTGTCCATCTACCAGCACTTGACCTCTAGTGCTACGTTCAATCATGGCAATCAGCTTAAGCAAGGTGCTTTTACCTGCACCTGAATGCCCTGTTAAAAAAGCCATCTCCCCTTTATCTAGGTGAAAGCTTACATCACTCAGTGCTTCCCCTGCATCGGGATAGCGCTTAAATACATGATCAAAAGTTAGCATACGCTTTACGCCTCGTCGCTAAATAAGGCATCAATAAATTGCTCGGCATTAAAGTCTTGTAAATCATTAATACCTTCGCCGACCCCTAGGAAACGAATCGGTACGCCAATTTGTTTTGCTAAGGCGAAGATCATTCCCCCTTTTGCTGTGCCATCCAATTTAGTCAAGGCAAGCCCTGTCAGTTCCACAGATTTATTAAAATGCTCTGCTTGCGACAGTGCATTTTGCCCTGTGCCTGCATCCAATACTAATAAGACTTCATGCGGCGCAGTCTCATCCACTTTTTTCATAATCCGCTTAATCTTACTTAGCTCTTGCATTAAGTTAGCTTTGGTATGTAAACGTCCAGCGGTATCGGCAATTAAGACATCAATACCTTTTGCCTGTGAGGATTGTACTGCATCATAAATCACTGAGGCGGAGTCTGCACCTGTATGCTGTGCCACCACATGTATATCGTTACGTTCACCCCAAACTTGCAATTGCTCAACAGCAGCGGCTCTAAACGTATCGCCTGCCGCTAACATGACGCTATGCCCTTGCTGTTGCAGTCTTTGCGCTAATTTACCAATCGTAGTGGTTTTCCCTACCCCATTCACACCGACCACTAAAATAACATAAGGCCCTTGTTGCTCTGGAACCACTAAAGGTGCGCTTACAGGCTTTAAGAGCTCCAATAGCTGTTGTTTTAATACTGCTAATAGGGCATCGCCATCTTGTAATTGATGCTTATCCACACTCTCTTTTAAGGTATTAATAATATCGGTGGTCACTTCCAAGCCGACATCCGCCATCAATAAATTGGTTTCTATTTCTTCTAATAGGTCTTCATCTATTTTTCGGCTACCTAAAACCGCTAATGC
>WTCM01000187.1 GCA_013138595.1 Methyloprofundus sp.
AAGTAGACTTTGTAGGAGGGTAGAACGCAGTACCTGTTTTTTTAGGGTCGTAGAGAAATTCATCATTAATATGATGATGGGTTTCGCAAAAAAACGCTCTACCCATCCTACGTCTTATTTTCGTCATCAGCCCAAGCCCTCTATACTTCCCTATGAAACAAGAAATCCGTACTTTTATTTTTGATGAACTTATCTTTGTCGCTGAACCTGAGAATTTTTCAGATGATGACGATTTATTAGAAGCTGGGCTGGATAGTATGGGAATTATGCGTTTGATTATGTATATAGAAGAGCAATTTGCTGTGACTCTACCCGATTCTGAAATTGATCCTGATAATGTGAATTCATTTAATGCTTTGGAAAAATGGGTGTTGCAGCATAAAAAATGAACACTTCTACTGACGATATTATTCAAATACTCAACCCCTCAGATTGCTTTACTTTGGCAATGGATGAGGAAATCCGCCAAGAAAATATGGCGGGGAGTTTATGCGGCTTTGCTTTGGAATTGGGGGCACGTCCTGATAGTGAGGCACTAAAACAGCGTATTCATGAGTTTGGTGAACGTTTTCCGCTTGCTTTTGCGAGTTTACAGCAACGCGGTAAGCGGTATTTTTGGTGTCAACGCGAACAAAACCTACCACTATTTCATCAGCATCAAAGCACAGAAACAGCCGATGAAGCGGTTTGGCATAATCGCAGCGTATTAGGTATTATTAATAAACGACAAGCGCGTGAAACGATTCCACCTTTAGAATTTCATTTGCTATGTAGCCCAACTAAAACGACATTTTTACTGCGTTGGATCCATCCTTTTTGTGATGCGCGCGGGGCGGATTTGATTTTAAAATATCTGTGTACGGACTCTTTAGAACAACGTTTAAAATTTGATTTACCTGCGATGCAGCCTTTGGTTAATCTGCAACTTGCAAAATATAAATGGTGGCAAAAAGGCTTGATGTTTCTTAAAGCTAAACGGCATATTTCTAATATTGACCGTTTACAAAGTATTATTCATGCCGATACCCGTCTTGCGCCTGAACAATTAAATTTCAGCACCTATACCTTAAGCCTAGAGCAAACCGAGCAAATTAATAAACTGGCACGTCAACATGTGGGCTTAACCAGTACCAGTCTTTATTATATAGGCTGTTTTATGCTTGCCTTACATCGTATGAATCCCGATCAGGAAGGCGAGGCATATTGCGCACCTTATACCTTTAATTTACGTAAGAATAGAGCCCTTAGCCCCTTATTAAGCAATCATGTCGCGCCTTTATTTGCACAAGCCCCTAAAGCCTTACTTGCTGATAGAGATGCCTTGTTTCAGCATTTAAAACAGCAGAATATTCACAGTATTCGTGAAAAGCTGGATTATGCGTTTTTACCGCTATTATGGGCGGCGAGTTGGTTATCATTGGAGCAGCACGGGGAGAAATTACGTACTTCTATGCGTACAGGCACAGAGCGTAGTTCTTTTTGGTTTTCTGATATAGGTCATGTAGATTTATCTAATAGCACTTTTTTTGGCAGTGAAATCACCAAAATCTATCATTTATGCCACATCAGCCGCCCCCCTGCCCTTGCCTTTTTAAATTGCCAATTTAATAAGCGTATTACCTTTAGCTATAATTTTATGCAGCCTTTATTCACTGAGCCGTGGATTGCGCAGTTGCATAGTTATATGTTGGAAGAGCTGCTTTATGATGACTGAGTAATTTCTCATTACAGCAATTAAGTTAAAGCAAAAACATAGGATGCGCTGAGGTACGAAGCGCATCTTTCGGAGTGTGATGCGCTTCCTAGCGTCAGCACATCCTATGCAAAATACTTAACTTAATGGCACGTGGATAATGCAAAGCCTATAAAGATGGGCACGTCGTGCCTCCTTTGCCCATCCTACAAAATGTTAATTTTAAATAAACCATGTCCCCTATCCTTAGCCCTTTTTTACGGCAATGCACTCAATCCCCCGATAATATCGCTTTTGTCGAGGAGGATTTAAGCCTGACTTATGCAGAGTTTCAAACTCAAATCCATAAAATCAGCACAGCTTTAAAAAATAAGCAGATACAAACACAGTGTATTGCTATCGCTTTAGATCGCGGCATTCTAGCGGCTTCTTGTATTTACAGTGTGTTATACGCGGGGGGGATTTACCTGCCCTTAGATATGAAAACACCCGCAACACGGCTGAGTTTTATTATTAATGATGCACAACCTGCTTTTATTATAGGTTTAGGTGAACCGCCCACTTGGTTAGAAAATTCAGCACTTTGGCTGGATATTAATGAGTTACTGCAATCGGATGCACAAATACTCTCCCCTGTTCCAGTACAAACGGATTCACTCGCCGCAATACTTTATACCTCTGGATCGACGGGAAACCCTAAAGGCATTGCGCTAAGTCACCAAGCTTTAAGTAATTTTTCTACATGGGCAAGCCAAACCTTTGAGCTAAACCCACAAGACCGTATAGCAAGTCTCGCTCCGTTTCATTTTGACTTATCTATTTTTGATTTATTCAGTAGCTTAGCGGTGGGAGCGAGTGTGTATTTTATACCTGCTAAATTCAGCTTTTCACCCAGTCGATTGACCATTTGGCTCAGTGAAAACAAAATTAGCACTTGGTATACCGTGCCCTCTCTACTCAGTTTTATTGCGCTTAAAGGGGCTTTAGACAGTACTGATTTAAGTCATTTAAAACGCTTATTATTTGCAGGTGAAGTTTTCCCGACTGACTATTTAATCAAACTTGCGAACCTATTACCAGAGGTGGAGTTATATAATCTTTATGGCCCTACTGAGACCAATGTGTGTTGTTATTGGGCAGTTAAGCGTGAGCAATTAGATCCGCAGCAAAGCATTCCAATTGGGCAAGCGGCGGCAAATGCTCAGTTATCAATCGATGCTTTAACAGGGGAATTACAGGTACAAAGCTTAAATAATTTCTCAGGCTATTGGCAGCAAGGCAAACTCCAGCCTGTAGAGCAGACTCGCTATGCCACGGGGGATAAAGTATCACTGAATACACAGGGTGAATATTGCTATCATGGGCGTTTAGATCGTATGCTGAAATGTTCAGGCTATCGTGTAGAACCTGCGGAAATTGAGCATTGTATTAATCAATTAGCAGGCATAGCACAATGTGCCGTGGTGGGGATTAAAGATTCCACCAGTGGGCAGCGCCCTGCCGCCTTAGTGGTTTTAAACGCAGGGGCAAGCTTAGGGGATACGATAAAACCTTTACGCCAATTACTCCCCGCTTATATGCAGCCGTATAAATTTCTTAGCGTAAACACCCTGCCTGTTTTATCCAATGGTAAAACAGATTATCAAACCATAGAATCACTTTTTAAAACATGAATACTTATCAAGCACTGCCTGCCGCTGGAGGCACTCAAGACTCTAAAAAACGCCTGCAATTTTGCGCACAACAGCAGTTATTAAAACATGCAGTATCCATTGAAAATGGCGGTTTAGGCGATAACTTCCAAGCGTTGGTTCAAGCGCATTTAGAATTAGGTAAAAGTTGTCAGGACACAGGCTTGATTTTATCCTTAAATGCGCATATTTGGGGTTCAATTTTCCCCTTAATTCTATATGGTACAGCAGAGCAAAAAGCCCAGTGGCTACCTGATTTACTGTCAGGCAAACGTTTAGCAGGTCATGCGATTACAGAACCCCAAGCAGGTTCAGATATTACTCAGTTGAACACCCTAGCGGTAGCAACGGAGCAAGGCTTTATATTAAATGGGCATAAACGCTTTATTACCAATACACCGATTGCCGATGTTTTGCTGGTTTACGCTAGATTAGAAGGTAAGTTATCCGCCTTTTTAGTCAAACAAGATGATGTTGGCGCTGGCTTTAAAGACTCTCCGAATGTCACAGGCTGTAGCACAGCAACGATGGGCGATATTATACTCGCCGACTGCTTTATTCCTATGGATCGACAACTAGGCAAAACAGGCGCGGGTAATATGATGGTTCAAAATGCTTTAGAACTGGAACGTGCGTTTATTTTTGCTGGGATTATCGGCATTATGCAATGGCAACTCAAACAAGTGATTCAATACAGCCGCCAGCGTTTGGTCAATGGACAGCATTTAGGCGCGAATCAAGCCATTAGTCATAAAATTGCCGATATGCAATGTCGCTTAGATGGCTGTCTACTTTGGGTGAGTGAATGCGCACGCTTAAAAGATTCGGGTAAACGGATTAGCCTTGTTAGTGCGCAAACAAAATTAATCGCCAGTGAAGCTTTTTTGCAGTCTAGCTTAGATGCTGCACATATTCTAGGCAGCAGTGGCTTAATCGCAGAAAATAAAATGAGCACTTTAATTCAAGATGCAATGGCAAGCCGTTTGTTTTCAGGTTCTTCGGAGATACAGAAAAATATTATTGCGGCTTTAGTGGGGACGGGGGACGGGTTTAAATATCGGAGCTAGGAAATTTTCGTGCCTAATCCTTATTTTTTAAATAAGTCCGAATGCGTTCCCATTCTTTCAAAAATAATTTGATCTTCGGTTTCTTTATAAATTAATAGCCAGTCAGGTTCGATATGACACTCTCGCCGCCCCGCATAATTACCGACTAACTTATGATCCTTATAAGTTTCAGACAAAGCTTGAGTTGTTAGTAGTCTTTCAGCAACTGCTTTAAACTTGCTTAAATCTTTAGCTCTTTTTTGAGACCTTTTAAGGTCTTTAAGAAATTGTTTCGTATAAACGGGCGTTAACATTAAATACCAAGTTTTTTAAACATATCTTCCGCATCTTTACAAACAACCAGCTCGTCACCAGCATCTGTCGCTATCAATGTTTTTATCGTTTCTTCATTTGGAATACTGAGCTGAAAAGGTAAACCATTTCTCATTTCAACTTGCTTATAAAAAACTGTGATTGCTTGAGTTGCAGTCATTCCTAGCCTTTGGAAAACTTCTTCAGCATGTTGCTTTAAATCAGGTTCTATTCTTGCGCGTATCATGGCACTTTTACTCATAAATAACTCCTAGTAAATAAGATATTACAGTGTATCTCAAATGGGATACAGACGCAATTAATAAGCTACTAAGCCCTAGCTTATTTCCTCTTCAGCCCCTGTAATACCCCTAACATCTGCTGCTTAATATCTACACCTTGCTGTGCTGATTGTAAAATATAATAATTACGATCTCCATCGGGTAAAATAAGCTCTAATTGAGTGGCGGCTTGCTGCTGCAAACCTTGCAAAATAATCTTAATCGGCTCTTCATCTGGCTCATGCTCTTTAGCAACCATCACTAACTTCCATGTTGAATCTAACTGAGTAAATTTGAGTTGATAGCTATGACGTAAATACTGTAAATTGCCCATCATAATGCCTTGAAAAACTGCTAGACTCGCCATCATCGGATTACTTTCATCTAGCTGTAATTGATGAAATGTTTGCGTATCGGGCTCTATATAGGTTAATTGCCGCCCTTCTGCTGCCATCGTTTCAATATAAGGCTTTAGTTGCTGTTTTAATAAAGTATTCGGGGGCGCAGCATAGAGAAAACCACTGCCCTGCCAATCATCTTCTAACAAGCCCATATAACGCGTTTCTTGATACGCTATTTTTACTGCAATCTCAGGCTTCATACGCGCCATCACAGTTTCTATGCTTTCTTCTGCAATACTAGGCTGTATTGCGCTGAATAAAAATAGTGTGGCAGATAGGATAGAATTATTTAATGTCATTTTGAGTTATTTTCTAAATACAAAGTAGCCCAAAACGCGTTTTGGACTCCAGTTTTAGCCATTGATTGAATATCTACACGATCTACTATGTCCTGCCTCAATTCAATACGCATTATGATGGGTATCACTGCGCGCCTAAAAAAAGGCACTCCGTTCTACCTATCCTACATGACAGTGACTTAACGCTCACCAACCGACAACCAGATTTGCTTACCATTCACTACCATACTGCGCATAGACTCTTTAACACTGGGGATTTGTGCCTGTAATTCTGGGTCTAATCGGCGGAAATAAAAATGCCGTACGATATATTCCATGACCATTAACAGTGTCGATAAAGCAAAAATCAACACCCCTGTAAAAATCGCCCACCATGATACAGGGGCGAATAAAGCAAGCGCAATACAAGTCACTACATTAAAGGCAAAAAAACTAGCCCACATTAAGGTTACATACCAACAATAGCGGCTAACAACAGGTGGAATTTCTGGAAAATCAATCTCTGCAAAACGCTCAACTAAAGAAGGCGCTTTGCTTTTAAATAAGGTTTTGCCAAAGAACAGCATAAGACTAAACTGCACAAAGATAGGAATCAATTTAGCCATCAACGCGGGAAAGTAAAAACAGCCTGCTAATAAAATACTTACTAAGGCTAAATTTTTAACGCGTACCCGTCGATTTTTTGCAATCACGGCTTGATAAAGATAAAGCGTGGCAATCAGAATGGGGGCAAACCAAACCACTCCCGCTTGTACGCCCTTATAAACAAGGTACGGATAGAAGGCGAAAAAAGTTCCGATAATAATGCTACGCAATATAACTCGAACTCGCATAAGCGGCTTATTTTTCCCTGTTTGCAGCAACAAATTCAGCGAGTGAATTTAGTGAGGCAAAAATCTCTTGGTTGCGGTCATCTTCTGAAGTGATTTTAACGCCATATTTACGATCTAGTAATACGGCAATTTCTAGGGCATCAATAGAGTCTAAGCCTAAACCTTCACCAAATAAAGGCTCTTCAGGCATAATTTCGTCTGCGGTAATATCTTCTAAATGTAAGCCTTCGATTACCAATTCTTTTAATTCTGCTACTAATTCTTGTGTCATAAAGTCCTTAACCACACTCAATAAAATTGTTAAATAAAATTTCTCTGTACATGATAAAACGTCAAACTGGAGTCCAAAACGCATTTTGGGCGTATTTCCACCCAATTTAGGAGCTTCAATCATTAATAAATTTTTAGCCATCCAAAACTCGTTTTGGACTCCTGTTGATAACCATCTACCAAAATGAAATATTTTACCTTATTTTTTAGCCGAAAATTGTCTAAACAAAAGATAAGGTAAACGTAAAAAAAATCCTGCCAATAAACGAATATGCATACCAATCAATAAAATATTATCACGTAAATATTTAAACTGACTGACACCGCCTTCTGCTGCTGAGATATAACGCACAGGGGTGGCAATATTAATAATAGGCACACCGCGCCACGC
>WTCM01000257.1 GCA_013138595.1 Methyloprofundus sp.
CATCATCACTACTGACCTTATTAAATGCACCAATCGTTAAAATTATTTGTCCATACTCATCAGCTACAGCATCAAATTCAGAATCTTCTTTTATTAAAATTGAATAATCCACTTTAGGACCATCCCACCCAGAGAGTAGCTTATCGACAACAGAGTTGAGATACTGAATACTTGGCTTATCATCAATAAAATACACCCCTCCCTCGTCAAGGTAGTGAGCAATTGAACTCGTTACAGTTCCCTTATATCGCTCTGTTACATCGGCACCATCAAAGAATGAAGAATTTTCAAACCAATGATTATCAGCTTTTGCATCCATATTAACCTGTGGGAGCAACTGCTTATCTTTATCGTAGCCTAGTGTTAATTTAAGCCCAGTTGTTCCGCCACTACACCCATTAAGCAATAACAGTAGAATCAGATTGGTATATTGAAATAATTTAGTCATCACAAAGACCTCCTAAACCCGATGAGGCGGGTGATGTTAAATCTGCTGCTGCTGAAGCATAGCTAGTAGGACACGGTCCTTTTAAGGGACCTGAAAACTTAAGCGCACTGATTCCTAACCAAACGTCTTTAGTCTTGGTTCCTATTAATACTAAACCACTTTTATCGTTATATTTTTTCACAAGAGAGCCTTCAGGTATATCCCCAGCATTAATGAATGCTATATGTTTACCTTCTGCATTATAAGTTGGCAGCTTTTTGGGGTAAATTTTAATGACTGTAACACTATCCTTTGCACTGACATGAAGGCTACAGATTGTTAGAAATATAGAAATAAGATAAAATATTTTTTTCATTTTTTTCCTCATTAATGATTTGTATTAGTTTAAATTTAATTTTTTAATTGCCTTAATTCAGTTTTTTATCGCCCCCTAACTAACTAAATACTTTTTCTCTTTAACCAATCGGTAATATCCTTATAGATTGAAAGAGGATTCATGATAAAGGCAATTAAAGATATTCCAATCCAATCAACAGGGGATTGTCTACAATAGTACCAAAAAAAATAGCTAATCAATAAGCATAATACAACAGGTAATAGTAACTTTATAACAATAAAACGGAACTTCCTAGTGCGATTCCTTAGGATATGGTTACTCCAATCCAGCAGACATAAAACCACAAAAATAATTAAAAATTCTTCTAGTATTTTTTCAAAAACACTAAGCTCACGAAAATAATTATGCCCATAATTAATTAAGTTATCGAACGCCATTGCCAATAAATAAACACCTGATATTTTTCCATTAACTGGGTTTTCAATTAAGTCAGGTATTGCCGCAACATTAGCACCAATAAAGACATAGCGCCCCCTAATATAATCAGTTAAAAGTTTATGACTATCTTCAGTAGAAGTAAGAAACTGAACCATGTTTAGCGTATTGGTATGGGGGCATAATTGGCGTAATCCACGCTCTTTTCTTGAATCCATTGTTTGAGGAATAAGACTCCTTAACTGCGCCCAAAAACCCGTGTCATTGCAAGGCGTACCATACTCTATCATCAACTCTTGCTGCTTCTTACTTGCCATCCCCCCCCACTGAATAACCATAGGTTCTGCAAAAGATTCTTTAATTGATGAGAGTGACTTCATTTCAGCACAAATATCAGGCCTATAGTTTTCTAATTTACAATAAGCCTGAAACATCGAAAGAGCTGGAGTGGGAAGCCTAGAGTTTCCACCTAAATACAGTGGGTAACGCGTTCCACAACCAGCCCACCTTATATAGCTATGATTTATCTTTAAGCTACGTACTTTCTCAATCACAGAGCCTTGGTCAATGTCTTTCATTGTCAGCGGCAAACTAGGATTGCATGTTGCGTCTTCCAAACTACCTAACATACTTAACGGGATATAAATGGGGATACTGTCCTTGTACGCATTGATTGTTAACATTAAACTCTCTAATTTACCTTTTGCAAGGTGCCGTTGTTGAAATAATATATCAATAAAAACAGCTTTTGGCTCATACGCAAAAATCTCAGCTAACTTGCCTGAAAGCACATTATAGGGCATAGGCCAAGTTTGATTGGTTGCATTTAAAAAATCATCACCAATTAACACAACACTTATTTCATTCTGTGCATTATCAGGATAAATTCTACTAGAAAAAAAACGAGAAAAAATAGCTTCTGAATGCAAGCTTGTTGCAGCCTTGATACCAAACACATCAAATTGACTAATGATACTAAATAAAATGGCTAATATCAGCGACCTAAAAATAACGAGAAAAAATAAAGAATTTTTTTTCGGTTTACCTATTACATTAGTCTGTATTGAGTTCATAATTTTATCTTAAAAGATTATTCAATCTAACATACAATATCATTCCCAATAATTATAAATCAACCTAAAAATTTTGAATGTAAAATGTCAACTGGGAAATATGGACACTTCAATGCCCCTACCCTATCACTGCACCTCAACATTAAGCATTGCCGTCTGCCCAATACTATCAATCACCATCAACTGATATTTTCCTGTCCGCCTAAAGCGGTAGTGCATATTTTGCCCTAGACCTGTGGTCTCTATTGCTTGCCCATTCACATACCAAAATTGCTGCCCCTGCCCGCCCGTGGTCTTTAAGCTAATGATCGGTAATGAAAAATGACCGCCTGCTGATTGTAAAATACTATGATCTTGCAAACCTTCAATCACAAAGTTTTTTTCATGCTGTTGTGTATCTAACTGACACTCTTTAGCATACACAGGAATTTGTGCCTTACGCCTTAAAGCGGGTTCCACCCAAGGTTCGACCGCCAGCGGCCAAAGCGCCTTTTGCTCACGTCTAGCCGTTTCAGATAAGCAACTTGCATTCAGCCTTAAACCCGTTTTTTGATTCAATAAAATAGTCAGTGGATTGCTTTCCCATTGCTGTTCAGACACTAAAGTCTGTGGGCTATTCTGCTCTAAAATCCATGCTTTTTTAAGTCGGTGACATTGTGCCTCAGGGGTATTTTTTTGTAATCCACCTAAAGGCCAGCAAATCATTTCCTCGGTCACGCTTGCAGGCTGTTTTTTAACCGCGATAGAGCTAATCTTATTATTTTGTATGCGATGCATTAAAGCAAATAATAAAGGTGCTGCAGTACGTGCACCATAATAACCAGGCAATGGCGAACCGTCAGGCCTGCCAATCCAGACACCGACTGTATATTGATCATTAACCCCCACACTCCACATATCTCTATGTCCATAGCTAGTCCCTGTTTTCCATGCAATAGGATTTGCCTTACTTGCTTTACCGCTTAAATCACGTTGCAATATCTTTTTGATGATAAAGGCGGAACCTGCTGAAAGAAATCGTTTTTGCTCTAAGGGCTGTTCAGCTAAATAACGTAGCTTCCCCGATTGCCCTTGATTCGCCAAGGCAGAATAAATTTCAACTAAACTCTCTAGGTTTGTGCCTACTCCTCCTAAAATAACAGAAAGATTCGCCTTAGCACCCGCCGGTAAACTGACGGTCAAGCCTGCATTTTTTAATTGCCCAAGGAAATTATTCACCCCTAAATGCTGTAATACCTGTACTGCGGGGATATTTAAAGACTGCCTTAAAGCGACATTAACACTGACTGCGCCACTGAATCCACGATTAAAATTACTCGGTCGATAGTTGCCAAAACTCAGCGGCGCATCTTGCAATAAAGACTCTGAATGAATTAAGCCTGCATCCATTGCTAAAGCATATAAAAACGGTTTTAAACTAGAACCAGGCGAACGTATTGCACGCACCATATCCAAATGCCCATAACGTTTTAAATCCGTAAAATCGCTAGAGCCTATATAAGTTTTAACCTGCATGGTTTTATTTTCCACCACTAAAACAGCCGCTGAGGTTTTTGCAGCTAAACCTTGTACATATAGCTTTACCTGCTCTTCTAAGCGTTGTTGCATGGCATAATCTAGGGTGGTGATTAAAGGCTGATTTGCAGAGACTTTGGGTTTTAATCGTCGTGCTAATAAGGGCGCTAAGACTTCCGCTCGATGCCATTGTGCTAGCACTGTTTCTAATTTGGCATCTTGTACTTGCTCAGTTGTCCAAATACCTAGGTTGGCTAGTCGATCCAATACTTTATTACGCGCTTGTTCCGCTCTTTTAGCATGTCGGTCTGGGCGTAGTCTGGAAGGGGCTTGTGGTAAAATGGCTAATAAAGCAGCTTCGGCATCTGAGAGTTGTTTCGCTGATTTCCCTAAATAGCGATAACTTGCCACCTGCACCCCTTCTAACACACCGCCAAAAGGTGCCTGGTTTAGGTAATAAGTCAGAATTTCTTGCTTGCTAAAATACCATTCCAATTGTAAGGCACGGAATACCTGCTTCAACTTCCCCTGAATACTACGTTGATGTGGGTCTATCAGTCTTGCCACTTGCATCGTTAAAGTAGAGCCACCTGAAATCACCCGCCCTGCGCGCAGGTTTTGCAGGCTAGCACGTAATATAGCGAAAGGATTCACCCCAAAATGCCAATAAAACCAGCGGTCTTCATAGCCTAATAAGGCTTGTAAATATTTAGGCGAGACTTGATCTATACTAACAGGGTAACGCCATACCCCTTGCTTATCTGCAAAGGCACGCAGAACCTCGCCCTCTTGACTCACAATAGTACGTGCGTAATTTTGTGCTTTAGAATTTATGGGTAGTGGATAGAGCCGATTAAGCCCTACGCCACTTAAAACTAGCAGCAAGGCAATAATGATTGCAATACAAAGAAAGCGCTGGGTAATCAAGGTAGTGGGCGACTATAGCGATGCAGCTGTTTCAGCGCATTAAATACAAATAAAAACGATGCCAATAACAGCATTCTAAACGCCAGGCTAATTCACTCTGACTAAACGAAAGCCACGATCACTATCGCGCTCCCAAGGGTGATCTCCCGAGCGCACTGCCATGCGTACCCAGCGTGTGACACTGCTATAAGAACCGCCGCGCACCACCAAGAAATTATTATCTTGCACGGCTGCTGGGCTCATACACTCGGCTTCTCCCCCTTGATACTTAGATTCATATTGGGTACACGTCCACTCCCAAACATTACCTGACATATCATATAAACCAAAATCATTGGGCTTATAGCTTGCGACAGGGGCTGTATATTTATAGTTATCGGAGCAAGAAAACTCACCACTCCAACTGCTATCATTGATATTGGCATAACGGCAAGCACTTGCATCAACACTGCCACTCCAGAAAAATAAAGTTTGTGACTCAGCTCTTGCGGCATACTCCCACTCGACCTCAGTAGGTAAACGATACTCGGCCAAACTACTTTCATTTAACCAAGCGATAAAGGCCTGCGCATCATACCAACTGACACAAACCACAGGATGCTCATCAGTTTGCTCAAATTCCATATTCCCCCAATAAACCCCTTGATGCCAACCCCATTCTCTTTCTTTATAACTATAGCAGCCTGCTTTTTCTACATTATCTTCTGCCTGAGTACGGTAACCCGTAGCAGCAACAAAGGCTTTAAAATCACCGACAGTGACCTCTTTTGTACTCATTTGGTGCTCATCAACACACATAATATGTTGCCGCTCGTCGCTCTCATCCCGTCCGACTTCATCAATAGGGCTGCCCATTTCAAAACAGTCATCGGGGATTTCCATCATATTTGCACTGATGCGCCGCACAAGATTCTGAGTTGAAGAGTCTATACTGACACCACTCTGCTCTATTTCAGTACTTGTAGTCTCTTCCAAGCCTTCCTCTGCAATGATTTCTCTATTTTGAGTCAAATTAGGTAATGGCTGCATTGTTTCTATGTCTTCAAATATGACATCTTCATGAATATCCCCAAGTGCTGGCTGTACTGTTTCTAGGTCTTCAAATATGACATCTTCACGAATATCTCCAAGAGCTTCCATTTCCATTGCACGCTGAATCTGATTTTCTTGATACTGCATCCCTCCCCATACCGCAGCCGCCGCAAGCAAACCTAAGACACTATATTTTTTTACATTGCTCTTAGCCACAGTGGGATTTTTATTCAGTTCATCACCACTAACATACCACTGCCCTTCAATAAATTTACCTGCATAACCGCCTGCTTGAATCATTTTAATAAGACGTTTTTCAGCAATGCCTTTCTTTTGGGAGAATTCTGTAATAGGTAAATAAGCGGCTAATTCATCCTGCTGTCCTGCTGCATGACTCTGCTCAGTGACTGGGCTTGCAATCAGCTCTTCTTGCTGAGTAGAGCTTGCTAGTGTCACCGTTTTAAAATGATCTTTAGGTTTTTTCTTTACTGGCTCCTGTCCTTTGATCAGTAATGCCCACCACTGCTCTAAACTTACCGGTCTATCTTTAGAAAAAACACTTAGCCCTTGATCTACGGCACGTAAGAAAGCTAAGCAGCCTTGCCCTTTAGCGGCGACCATTGCAGGAACCATCTGGTCTTCTTCGACTCGTTCAGAGGCATCTTCGGGTTTATTACCCGTTAAACAGTGATAAGCAATCGCTGCTAAGGCATAAATATCTGTCCATGCGCCAATTTTACCTTTATTACTGTATTGCTCTATCGGTGCATAACCTGGGGTTAATAATGTCGTAATTGAGCGGCTTCTGGTCTCTATAATTTGTCGTGCTGCACCAAAATCGATTAAAACGGGATTACCATCATCTTGTAAAATAATATTTGCGGGCTTGATATCGCGATGATAGATTTGCTGTTGATGGACCTCTTTTAAACCGTCAATTAAGTGCTTTAAAATAAATAATACTTCTTCTTCATTGAGCTTATTCACTTCTTTAAGCACATCCGCTAAGGTACGCTCGCCGGCATAATCCATCACAATATAGGCTGTGCCATTAGCATGAAAAAAACGATTAATCGTCACAATATTGGGGTGCTTAAATTTTGCCAGCATACGCGCTTCATCTAAAAATGCGTTTAAACCCCATTCATAATCTTCTTTACTCTTTTCAGTGCGTGCAATCACCGTTGCATCACTATTACGCACAGCAAAATCACTGGGTAAATATTCTTTGATGGCCACGTGTTTATCTAAGTGCTGATCATAAGCGAGATAGGTAATTCCAAAACCACCTTCGCCCAGCACTTTTTCAATCTGAAATTCTTCGAGTTGTGTTTTTGCCGCGAGTGCTTGACCTTGATCTATCATTTTTTGACCACTTATTGATTTTATTTTTTATCCAAAGATGACTGCGTGCAGTAGCATATTCAACGGCTACCTTTTACAAGCTCGCTATTTTACTTCTGGCTAATCTTCGCCTTGGCTCCAGACTGCCCAATCCCGCGCAAATAAGGCCGGTACATATCTTCTACGTACACGGGTGGAATAGTATAAACACCAGGGGTTACCATACGCACTAAATAAAACAAATCATTCACCCGTTCTGCTTGCATATCTAAGGCGGCAACATAACGATCATCACGGTATTGCTGATAATCAAAATAAGTATGATCCATAATCCGCGCGATACTTTCACCCTCTAATTCAATAGCCAAATCAGATAATGACAAGCTATTATCCAAATTTTGATTTTCTATTTCAAAACCTGCGGGCAATAAATCCACGACTAAACCTTGTTTAATCCGCTCATTTGCTTTGACTTGTAAATGCACTAACACTAAATCACCGACTTTTAATGCAGCTAAATCTATAGCTTGCCCTGCTAATGTATAGTATTTCCGTTGTGTGCTAAAGACACTCTTATCAACTGCAGGGACTTTCTGTGGATAGCCTTTTAAGCGTAATTGCATAAACAGTGCTTTATCATGAGTCGATTGCACGCTGATTTCACTAGGAATCGCTGCTGCTTTAAAACGTTCTTGATATGCCTTATCTTGATTCAAGACTTGTTTAATCGTATTCAATACTAAATTAGCCGACCAACTTGCCTTATTCCCTGCTAACTCGACAGCCACTAAAAACAAGGCATTTCTTTCTTGGGTACTTAAATATACTCGACTTGCCAGTAGACCTGACAACCTAAAAATTAAAGACTCTGCACCTTGCGCATGATGTTTATTTAATAAATAGGTCATTAAGCTTAAATCACGTAAGCGACTGCCATAATCCGCTAAATAAACACGTTCAACGCGCTTCGTTTTTAAACCTTGTTGAATCGCTAATTGACCGCGTTTTGTATCGCCTTGTTTAATTAAAGCTAAACCTAAATGCACTAATGGCAAGCCCGAACGCGCTTGCTCGCGATGATGCTGGTACAAGGTTCGTAAAGAGCCTAACGGCGCACGATTCACACGCGATAAAACATAAGCCGCATAGGCTTTAAAAGCAAAACGGCTGTGTTCTGGATAAGCACTATAAGGCTCTGAATACAAACGCCCTTCAGCACTGACATATTTTAGTAAACGCGCTAATGCTTTATTAATCACAGGTTCAGGGATGCTAAATCCCGCATCCCGTGCATCTAATAAAAAGTCACTGACATAAGCGGTCAACCAATGCTCTTCATCACTGTGATTACCCCATAACCCAAAACTACCATTCCCCCGCTGCATCCCCGCTAAACGGATAATGCTTTGATTAATACGGTCTGTGCGCTGCGTTAGATCTAACTTTTTGCCATTTGCCTTGACTTCATTTAACTTAAACTGGGCAATTCGTTGTGCATTTAAAAATAACCACGGGTAACTGGTGCTCGTGGTTTGTTCTAAACAGCCATAAGGATAGGCCAGTAACTCGCTTAATTGCTCCACCACATTCATTGGCGGCTGTGCTGATAAGCTTAAACTGGCATAACTGGAGTTTAATAAAAAAGCGTTTAAGTCAGGCTTAATCAGCTTGCTTTGCCGTGCACTAATTTGTGTATTAATCACTTGATTAATCGCTGGATAAGCGGGACGTACGGCTAGCCCCCATTCGCGATTAATCTCGATTGCTTCGCTACTGTCTGTTGTGCTTAGCTGCAAACTAATACGCGCTTGCCCAAAATCATTTTGTGCAATCAGTGGATATTTTAAAATTTTCTTTTCTTGATCTTGCAACACAAAGCTTTGCGGCTCACTGTTTAATAGCACAGGCGCGGTACTTTGCAGTGCTAAGTGAATCGTTTGAGTCACACCACTTTGATTCAATATATCCACGCTTAAAGTGGATTCATCGCCTCCCGCTAAAAAGCGCGGCATTGCCGCTTCTGCAATAATAGGCGCGGCAACTGTGACATAATTTTCTGCCGCACCAAAGCGCTGCTCACTATAAGCTAAAGCCATTAAGCGTAACTTGCCATTAAAGTCAGGAATCTCTAGCTCAATAACAGCCTCGCCATGCTCATCAAATTTAACCGGCTGACTAAATAAAGACACCACTTTGACATCGGTACGCGGCATTGTGCCATCATCTTCACTGGCATCGCCCCCAAAGCGTGCTTTGCTTAAACCTGCGTCTAGCAACTCAACAATATTGCCATACACATCATATTGATCGACAGCATAACGCTTTTTACCCCAAAATAAACGGGTTGGATCGGGAGTTGTAAAATGACTTAAACTTAACACACCAACATCCACCGCCGCTAAGGTAACATGCACGGTTTCACCTGTTTGACTATTGAGCAGTTTAATCCGTGTTGTTAAAGTGGTTTCAGGGCGTATTTTGGGGCTGTCGGTAGAGATATCTAATTGTAAGCGTTGCGGTTCTCGATCCAACTTTAAATGTAATAAACCCACCGCTCGATTGGGTGTGATTTTTTGCTGCGCATCCCCTGCACGAAAAACTACCGCATTGGCATAAATATCATGTCGCTGCCAGTTTTTATCCACGGGAATATCAAGCGTTAAACCTTCAGTAGGTACTTTAACGCGTTTAAACCATAAGGCTTTATCAGCACTTTCTAATAACACAAAACCATTCCCTGCATGCGGTGGAATTAAAGTTAAGCGAGCAATATCACCCGCACTATAAGCGGCTTTATCCCATTGCATTTGCACACGTTCAGGGCGTGCAGATTGTGCGTTTAAATCCCCCCAGCGATGACCGACATGAAAACGTAAAGACGATAGCTGCCCTGTTTGCGTATTTTTAATTTGTAATAAATACTGCCCTTGCTGCACCGCTAATTTAACAGTGGTCGGCTTATCAGCATTTAAACTAAGCTGCTCAACTGAAACAGGTACATTATTTTCGGTATAGCGTTGTCTCCAGCCATTCCCGTTTCCTGAAAATTCCCAAAAATAATCGCGTTGTTCATGGATTAAAGTCAACACTGCTTCTGTGGCCACTAAGGTGCCATTATGTTGCGCATTAATAAACTCAAATTCCAATGTACTATCAGGGTTTAATTGGGCTAAATCTAAACTCGATTTAATGCCTAATAAAGTCTCTTGCGGCCAATAAGTATAATTAATAAAACGGTTAATGGCACGCCCGCCTGTTTCAAATAAACTGGCACTTAAGGCAATTTTGACAGGGGTATTTTTAACCACTTGCCATTTAGTATCAATTGCAATCTGTCCTTTTCCCTCAGCATTTAGCTCTAAATCCTTCGGTGCAAACCGCTCTCCCTTAGAATAAGGCACAGACTCATCTTCATCACCAAATAAAAAGCCTTTATATTGCTGCACTAAAGCGTGTCGCTTTGCCTGCAAACCAACCTCACTACTGACTCGATTTCCCTCAGCAGCGGCACCGTATAAATATCGCCCCAACACATCCAGTTGTAAGTCTTGATCTTTTAACACCCACGTTGAACGCTGCGCATCACCTAACTGTAAAGCCATGCGTTCAGGTAAAAAGTCTTCGACGGCAAAAAGATAATCAATATTTTTGCCATCAGGCATGGCAATACTAAGCTTCCACTGCCCGGTATCCGTTTGTGCAGGTAAATCAAAATCATAGCGATAAAGCCCCGACGCATCGGCTTGAAACGTAAAATAATGTATTTTCTGCCCATCGGCACGCTTAATCACTGCTTTCAAAGGTGGCGTGGCGACTTTTTGCCCATCTTCATTACGTAACAAGGCATTAAAATGCACTTTCTCACCTGGTCTATATAAATCACGCGGCCCATACACAAAAAGCTCTAAAGCATGATAAGGCTGACCTGTGATCGCAAACTCTGATAAATCAAGCGCGGCTTTTTGCAAGTTTAAAACGGATAAATGATTGCCCTGTTTTGCTAATAAAACTGTCGCTTTATCACGTAATTTGATTAACTGTGCCACCCCGTCTTTATCGCTTTGTACTTCGGCTAACACCTTGCCCTCTTTATCTAAAAAAGACAACTCCACGCCGTCCATTGCCTCGCCTGTTTGCAATGAACTCACATAAATATTGAGTTCATTATCTAATTGCTGCGCATGTAAGCCTATATCACTAATCGTAAAATAACTGGCTTGATACTGACGATATTGCCCTGCCTGTTTCATCACCGCTAAATACACACCTGCTTGATCTAAATCTTTAATATTGGCAATATTCAGATGCGTGGTATAGCGTTGGTTAACAGGTGGATCTAACTCAAAACGAGCTGAATGAATTAAATCGGTGTATTCCTTATAGTCATCTAAACGCCAGATTGAAATAGCCGACTCATGCCCGCGCCAATTGTTTAAAAAGTGGCTAATTTTATCCGGTTTAATACGGTAAAAATCCACATCAACTTGCTTCACATTGACTGCAACAATAGGAATGCCTTTGACTAATCCAGCAGGAATCAAAGAGCCATCACTGGCAAAATCAATAAAGGGCTGTAAATTTTTTGTGTGTATGCTTTCGCTGACATCGCTTACTAAATATTTATCAGTGATCGCTGTTAGCCCTTTAAACACCACGACTTTATAATGATGTTCAGGCTCTATGCCTGTAAAAAATAACTGCTTGCCTTGTGCCGCTAAAATCCAATGCCCATCCACAGG
>WTCM01000062.1 GCA_013138595.1 Methyloprofundus sp.
AATAGGCAAATTCCTAGAAGCGAGCGAGCCACGGATTGGTCACTCCAAAAGTAAAAACGAAGTTAAAAGCAATGTCACCGATAATGAAAGTGCCAAAATGACCACCAGCAAAGGCACAATCCAAGGATACAACGGCGTAGCGGCTGTGGATAAAAACATCAAATTGTTATTGATGCACAAGCCTTTGGGGAGGGCTCAGAGCAACATACCTTACAGCCGATTTTAGAAACCATCGAAGCACGCTACAGACGGCTCAAAATTAATGATGATATTTACGCCACCGACGTTTATGTCACAGCCGATACAGGGTTTGCGTGCGAAGAAAATATAGAGTATTTACGCATGAATGAAATCAATGGCTATATACCCGATAACCAGTTTCGCTCGCGCGACCCCAAGTTCGATAAATAGAAAGAGAAATACAAACGTCCCTCCCGATCCAAGAGTGGATCGAAGTCAACGTTTCCAGCCAGTCAATTTAACTACGACCCAATCGAACAAAGCTGTGAATGCCCCGCGGGTAAGCAACTCACTAAAGAAAAGAAAGAGACCACGAACAAAGGTAACAATAAAAGAGCCTTTTTTAAAGGCAAAGTCAGCGACTGCCGACACTGTGAATTAAAAGGGCAATGCCTGAGAAACCCAGCTGCCGTGGATAAACCGAAAGGGGATGGTCGGCAAGTCTCCTTTTTGGTAGAAAAGGCAGAGGGACAGCATACCGACTGGATGACAAATACGTCTGGAATGTATTTGAATAGCTTCAGCTAGCCCGCAGGGTGAGTCTCAGTACGAGGCGAATAATGTCGAGTTGACAGTGAAAAGGGCAAGCAAATATATAGCCATCGAATGTCCGTGGTAGAGCCTGTCTTTTGAAATATATGCAGCAATAAAGGACTCAAGCGTTTTAGTTTAAGAGGTAAAACCAAAGTGAATACCCAGTGGAAGTTGTTCTGTCTGATCCAGAATATCGAGAAGCTGGCGAATTATGGGAAATTAGCTGCATAAAGGCAAGGTAAGAATAGAAATAAGCAGAATACTGCGGTAAATCATCATAAATGAAGGCTAGAAGGCAAGAAAACTAGGTGATGGAATGAAAGGAAAAAGCGAGGATGATGTTAAAAATCAAAAAAAATATTGAGGATGTTGAAAGGGACTTGTGTTTTAGGGTTTTTCTACAGCCTCGTTAGGCTTGGCTCGCTGCGCTCGCAAGCCAACAATGGAATGACATTCCGCCCCCGTCACACTACGAGTGAAACCCATCATTTTGCGCATTGTGATGGGTTTCGCAAAAAGACGCTCTACCCATCCTACGTAAATCATTGAAAATAAAGTTAAATTTTTATCCACAAGTAAATATTTGTGTAGTTACCTATGCCTCCAAGGGATGTTATCTTTTTAATATTTTTTGAGTTTATGGCTGCCCCGTCTTAAATTGGTAACCTATTGATCAGGCAATAAACGGCGATATTCACGATATTTAGGTTCCCAGAAGTTTTTCTGTATATTTTCTTCCAGTTGCTCTTCTGTGACCACAGGAGCCACTTCCTCTTTAATTGCTTGCATACCTACCGCACGTGCAATCTGTAGGCTAACCGCTCTCAATTCACTGAGCGGCGGTAATAAAGTATCTCCTGTCCCATTCACGATAGGAGACATTTCTGCTAAGGCTTCACTCGCCGCCATAAACATCTTTTCTGTCACACGGGTCGCTTGACTGGCGATAACCCCCAAACCTACGCCTGGAAAAATATAGCTATTATTACATTGCGCAATAGGGTAAATCATACCCGCAAAACCCACAGGCTCAAATGGGCTGCCTGTCGCCACAATCGCTTGACCATTGGTCCAGTAAATAAGATCCTCAGGTATCGCCTCTACATGCGAGGTTGGGTTAGACAACGGTAAAATAATAGGGCGTTCACAATGACTATGCATCATAGTAATAATTTCCTCAGTCATCAATCCCGCTTGCCCAGAAACACCGATTAAAATACTCGGTTTTACTTCATGCACTAGATCAAATAAGCTGTTTTTTGCATCAGGGTAACGCCACGCACTCACTTCTTCAGGTGTTTTGGCGAATTTACGCTGAAAATCATGTAGATCTGGCGTGTCTGTGCATAATAAACCTGTGTGGGTAAATAGGAATATTTGGCTTAAAGCTTGCTCTTCAGTCAACCCTAGCTCAACCATGTGAGCGACAACTTGCTCCGCAATACCACACCCTGCAGAGCCACCTCCAATAAAAACCAGTCGCTGCTCTGTGATCGGGCTATTTTTCGCATGACAAGCTGCGAGTAATGTCCCCACTGTCACAGAGGCCGTACCTTGTATGTCATCATTAAAACAGCAGAGTTTATCTTGATATTTTTTTAATAAAGGCGTGGCATTCGCTTGCGCAAAGTCTTCAAATTGAATCAGTGCAGAAGGCCAGCGTGCGACAGCCTCTTGAATAAAAGAATCGACAAAATCAGTATATTCTTGCCCCGTAATTCTTTTATGTCGCCACCCCATATAGAGAGGGTCATCTAATAAAGCTTGGTTATTAGTCCCGACATCTAATGTAACCGGCAGAGTGTAAGCAGGGCTGATACCACCACAGGCTGAATACAGCGCTAGTTTTCCTATCGGTATCCCCATGCCGCCTATGCCTTGATCGCCTAGCCCTAAAATACGCTCGCTATCAGTGACGACAATGACTTTAACATTGGGTTTATCGGTGTTTTCCAGCATATTATGCATTTTGTCTCTATCTGGATAAGATAAGAAAAACCCCCGTTTACAGCGATAAATATTGGAAAACTGCTGACACGCTAAACCCACGGTTGGGGTATAGATAATCGGCATCACCTCGTCTAAATGTTGGGTGATAAAATGGTAATACAGTGTTTCATTGGTATCTTGAATATTGCGCAGGTAAATATGCTTATTTAGATCGCTACGTAGTCGTGAAAATTGTTGATATACACGAACGGACTGCTCTTCAATCGTTTCAACTTTAATCGGTAACAAGGCATGTAAGTTAAATTCCTCTCTTTCCGTTTCCGTGAAAGCAGATCCTTTATTTAATAAGGCGGTTTCTAAGAGAATCCAGCCTGCATAAGGGGTGTATATAGGTTTTTTTTTAGTATGTGCCATGCTGTTTTGCAAAGTAAGTTTTGATGTGAAAAAGATTGAAGAGGTCTACCTTAGGGACGAGGTATTATTGAGTTTTCGCTGTAGATGGCTCTTTGAGAAATATAAAAATAGTAGGCATCCTTCATTGAATGGTTTGCACTTTCACTTCATTAACAAGGTCATTCCCGAAGTCTTTTATCGGGAATCCACTGTACACGATGGATTCCTGCTAGACGCATGCAGCAATGACGATAATTTTTTTAAAAAAGTATCAACTACTTTTAGTTCTATATGAAGGATGCCAAATAGCGTTCTATTTTAACGTACTTAGGCAACTCGCAACAAATAACCCACCCATCTTGCTAGTCTTTTGGTCCGCCTTCTGCGTTACAGAAATAGTTACGTAGCTCGCTACGCGCCTATTTCTACGCCTTGAAGACAAACAAAAATCCTGCGCAATAGGGGTAGTTTTTTTATTGCGCGTGACCTTACCCCTTAATAAAATCAATATCGTTTTCTTTGCACCAAAGAAGCAAGGCTAAATATTTCTTTCTGGTCTCAAAGTCATACCACTTTTGTAAAAAGCCCTTGGAATCTAAAAAATCTTTATATCTGGAATAAGCGCCTTTCTTGCTAAAGATTTGACTGACTTTATCTTCATCATTCGGCATAAACTGCTCTACAAAATCAAAGACCAGCTCACTCCCTAAATCTAACTCATCTTTATACGGAAGCTCTATATGAATGTCTGCGTTATACTCCTCAGCAGGAAGCCTTTCAGCATCATTCTCATCTAAATATTCAGAATCGTAATAGATTTTTCCTGTTGTTTTATCTAATGTTGCACTACTTTCCTGACTTGGATCGCCACTGATAAATTCATAAGCTTCATATAGCTCATTGAATCGTTTATTTTTGATCATTTCATCCAAGTTTTTTTTCTAATTCAGCTTCTTCATCTTCAAAATCTGTATTATCAAGGCTACAACCTTGAAAGTCATACTCATCAAAAACATATTCTGCAATAGTGTAGGGAGGACCGTTATAGTTTTCGGGCTGTTTTTGATCTAATTTAATAGCAACAATCACGCGAGTCCCTATATCGGTACAGCGCCATGTTCCAGCATCTGTATAGAACTCTAGTCCGAGTTGAAAATCTTCTTTTTTCATTATGATGGCTTGTCTTATTGATTGGGGTAAAGGGGGCCGGCTTATAAAATAAAAAACTTGCCTTTTAAGATGACTGGTCGTATATTCTGTTCATGGCAGATAAAACAAACAAACATATTAAGCGCGAACGATTATTAGACCAAGGGGTAAAAATGCTAATGGAGCAGGGTTACCATGGTACAGGTCTAAAAGAAATGCTGGAGACTGTCGGTGTCCCTAAAGGTTCGTTTTATAACTATTTTAACAGCAAAGAGGAGTTTGCAGCTCAAGCAATAACGCATTATATTGAACCTTTTTTAGTGCGCTTAGAAGGGCATTTACAAAATCCGCAATTAAATGCTCTAGCCGCATTAAGACTATATTATAGCGAATTGATTATTGAAGTGAGTCAATCAGACTATAAAAGCGGCTGTTTGCTGGGTAATTTAATGGGCGAAATAGGTGGAAGCAGCGAGGCATGTCATCAGTCTTTAAAAACAGCAATTGAGCGCTATCGAAGCTTACAAGAATCCGCATTACTACGTGGACAACAAGAAGGTGTAGTACGTATGGATTTATCCGCATTGAGCATGTCGGATCTACTGGTTAATAATTGGCAAGGGGCTTTATTGCGTATGAAAATTGATCAGTCAGTCGCGGCACTCAAAGAGTTTCGATCCACCTTATTGGATGATTATTTTAAGTGCTAATGATGGCTTATAATACATGCTAAATTAGACTTTCTAAGCGTAGGGTGCTATCCATGCACCTTGGAGCCGCCGAGACTTACCTGCTAGCAATAGGTGCATGGAATATACCCTACAGACTTACTCGGCTATATGCTGAAATATATTCACCTTGCACCTTGCATTTGCAACGTGCCTTTTTTTAACCTGACTATAAGACGACTGGTCTACTAGGAGCTAAGCTATGCCGAAATATATTATCGAACGTGAAATTCCATCCGCGGGAAACTTAAGCGTGCTGGAATTACAACAAATTTCCCAAAAATCATGCTGTGTGTTGACAGAGATGGGACCTAAAATTCAGTGGTTAGAAAGCTATGTCACCGCAGATAAAGTGTATTGCATTTATATCGCCCCTGATGAACAAACGATTCGTGAACATGCAGAACGAGGTGAATTTCCAGCAAATGCAATTAATGAAATAGTCACGATGATCGATCCAACGACGGGAGAATAAGTTTTCTTAAAACCTCCTTTCCAATAATAATAAAAACATATCGAGGAAGAACAATGCATAAAATACCTAAAACGCCTTATTTATGGCAAAAAACACTACTGGCTGGCGTATTGTCGGCGAGTACCTTATTACTAAGCGCGCCGATTCAAGCTGATGAAACCTGCCAATCGCCTTATATGGCTAAAATTACAGGGCAAGAAGACTTTGTCTATGTCTGGGCTTTAGGCATGCAAGGTGTCGGTGATGAGCAGGATAAATTAGTCACCGTGGATGTGAATCCAAAGTCAGCGAACTATGGCAAGGTGATTAATAGTTTATCGGTAGGCGGACGCAATGAAGCACATCATTCTGGCTTTACCGATGACCGTAAGTACTTATGGGCGGGGGGCTTAGATACCAATAAGATTTTTATTTTTGATGTCCATACCGACCCTGCAAAACCGACACTGAACAAAGTGATTGATAATTTTGTCGCGAAAAGTGGCGGTGTCGTAGGACCGCATACGACTTATGCTTTACCCGGACGAATGATGATTACGGGCTTGTCTAATAGTAAAGATCACGGCGGGCGTACGGCCTTAGTGGAATACAGCAATGCAGGAAACTATATCACTACTCACTGGACGCCTACAGACAGTGATTTACGCGGTGCGGTTAAAACAGGTCAATATGCCGATGGTTACGGCTATGATGTACGCGTACTGCCTAGAAGTAATGCCATGTTTAGCTCTTCGTTTACGGGCTGGTCAAATTATATGATGGATTTTGGCACAATGCTGGGCGATGCTGAGGCAATGAAGCATTTTGGTAATACCGTGGTGCAATGGGACTTGCATACTAAGCAGCCAAAGAAAATATTTGATGTACCGGGTGCGCCTTTAGAAATTCGTTGTGCATGGAATCCTAGCCATAACTACTGCTTTACAACCACCGCACTCACTTCAAAAATTTGGTTGATCTATGAAGATAAGCAAGGTGAATGGCAAACAAAAGCAGTTGCCGATATAGGCGACCCTAGTAAGATTCCTTTACCCGTGGATATTTCCATTCAAAGTGATGACAATATGTTGTGGGTAAATACCTTTATGGATGGTAAAACTCGCGGCTTTGATATTTCTGACCCTTTTAATCCTAAGCAAGTTTTCGAGCAAGTGATAGGCAAGCAAGTCAATATGGTGTCTTCTAGCTGGGATGGTAAGCGTTTATATTACACCTCGTCTTTATTGGCGAATTGGGATAAAAAAGGGGTCGATAATGAGCAATATTTAAAGCTCTATAGCTGGAATGGCAAAGCCTTAGAAGAGCAGTTCTCAATTGATTTTATTAAAGAAAAATTAGGCCGTGCCCATCAAATGCGCTTTGGTGCGTATTCTTTGTATGCAGGTTTAAAGCAAGAGGATGCCCCTAAAAGTTTGAGAAAACCTGTTGCTGATAAAAAGTAAGCACAAAATATAGATCCCTACCTTTCCCTTTTGATGACAGACTTAAGCCGGGATAGTAGGGTATGCACCGCATACCTCATGCTGGCAAAAGGTCACTGCTGCTAAGTTAAGGAAAAAACATAGGATGTGTTGAGGCACGAAACGCATCTTTTTTTGACGTTGGATGCGTTTCCTATCGTCAACACATCCTATATCAAAAGGCAAAAGGTACGCAGTGCGATACCCTACATAAATTTAAATTTGTAATCCTTTTTTATTGAGAATTCGCTTATGCAAGCACTTATTTTTTTTCTAATAGGTCTATTTTCCAGTCATACTTTATATGCAGAAGAACTCGCTACACAACTAGCGCCTGCGTATAGCCCCTTAACATTTACCTTGCCGCCAGCCGCCAGCTATCAATTGCCTGTCATAGAATCCGCTGCAGATGGCGAGGTGCTATCTAGTGAAGGACACACTCAGAACTTACATGATTTAATGGGCGATAAGCTGGTGTTACTCAGCTTTATTTATGCGACCTGTAGTGATGTCAACGGCTGCCCACTGGCAACGATGGTATTTCATAAAATTAATCGTCGTTTACAGCAAGAAATAGAATTAAGCTCTAAGTTACGTTTACTCACTTTAAGCTTTAACCCAGAGCATGACACGCCAGCAGCAATGGCGCGCTATGCGCAAGGCTTCCAAAGTGATGGGATCGATTGGCAGTTTTTAACCACTCAATCAGAACAGCAATTACAGCCTATTTTGGATCACTATCGGCAAAGTATTCAAAAAGTTTATGACCAGAAAGGCAAGTTTACAGGGACTTATTCGCATATTTTGCGCGTGTATTTGATTGATCGTGATAAGCAAATACGCAATATTTACAGTGTTACCTTTTTACATGCCGATACTTTAATCAATGATGTCAAAAATCTATTAGCCGAAGTTGCGCAGCCACTCAATGATAAAGCCCTTATCTCTGAGGCAAATTTTCACGCAGGCGATAATAAACAGCAATATGATCAACAAGACTACCAAACTCAGTCTATTGCTTTAAAGCAACGTAAAGGCAGTGCGGCAGATTTATTAATGAATATAGAGTTGCCACCACTCGGTCTACCCGCCGTCCCCATACCCAAAGATAATCCGATAACAGAGGCTAAAATTGCATTAGGAAGGAAATTATTTTATGACCGCCGTTTGTCTCTGAATAATACCTTTTCTTGTGCCATGTGTCATATTCCTGAGCAGGGCTTTAGCAGCAATGAAATGAAAACAGCCGTAGGGATAGAAGGGCGCAGTGTCTCGCGTAATAGCCCAACCCTTTACAATATTGCTTATGCCACTCAATTATTTCACGATGGACGGGAAAATAGTTTAGAGCAACAAGTCTGGGGGCCTTTACTCGCACATAATGAAATGGGCAATCCTTCCATTGGTTTTGTACTGGATAAAATTAAATCCCTAGAAGACTATCAAGGCTTATTTGAGCAAAGCTTTGCTAAAGAAATCGATATGCTCACTGTCGGTCAAGCTTTGGCAAGTTATCAACGCACACTTAACTCGGCTAATTCTAGTTTTGACCGCTGGCATTTTGCTCAGCAAGACAATGCCGTCAGTTCAGCAGTGAAACGTGGGTTTCAGCTTTTTACCGGCAAAGCAGCTTGTGCTCAATGCCATCGTATTGAAGCAAGCTATGCCTTATTTACGGATAATCAATTACATAATACGGGAATAGGCTATCGAGAGGCGATGCAAGCCACGGCTGAACAGCAAAAGCTACAAGTTGCACCAGGCGTTTTTATTGAGGTAGATCGTCATATTTTACAAGCGGTGAGTGCTAGTAAGAGCAATGATTTAGGACGCTACAGTATTAGCCAAAACCCACAAGATCGTTGGAAATATAAAACGCCTAGCTTACGTAATATCGCTTTAAGCGCACCGTATATGCACAATGGCGCTTTAGCAAGCTTAAGCGAGGTGGTCGAGTTTTATAATCAAGGTGGTGTGGTCAATGAAAACTTGGATCCATTAATCAAAGCTTTAAATTTGACAGAGGTAGAACAACAGGATTTAGTCGCTTTTTTAGAGTCATTAACAGGCAGTAATGTACCACTTCTAGTCAGTGATGCTTATGCTGCGCCTCAAGGTGAATAGGGAAGGTTAATGCCTGAACTCATCAGCCGTCATCCCTGCATGCTGTTAGTAGGAATCTCTGTGTACGCATGGATTCCCGCTAAACAAGCTGACACCCCCACAATTTTAACTAATCCGACTTTTTAATCTGTTTATGCAAACGCCGTGCAGCAATCGCAACAAAAACCAGCACAAAAGGAATCGCAATACCTGAAATAAGGTCTGGATTGACCCCGATTAACTGGGTGCTTTGCAATGCTTTTGCAGCCGAATGAATCAAGCTAATAATATAGGTGGTAATCGCAACAATCGATAAGCCTTCCACTGTTTCTTGAAAACGCAGTTGAATTTTAGCGCGTAAATTCATCGAGGTTAATAAGGCTTGGTTCTGCCGTTCAATCGAAATATCCACACGCGTACGCAATAATTGGCTGGCATTACTAATACGTTCAGACAGTAAACGAAAGCGCCTAGAGGTGGATTTACAAGAACTCACCGCAGGATGCATGCGTTTACTTAAAAACTCGCCTATTGTTTGTATGCCTTGTATTCTTTCTTCACGTATATCGCTAATACGCTGTTCTACAATTTTGTAATACGCTTCAGCCGCACCAAAACGAAATTGGCTACGTGAAATATGACTTTCCACTTCCGCCGCTAGCAGCGTCATTTTATCCAGCAATTGCCCATCATCACACTCTGGTTCTGCCATCGTATTGGTGATTTTAGAGAGTCGCTGCTCGTACTCACTAACCTTAGGTGAAAGCTCTTGGGCAAGGGGAAAGGCAAGTAAAGACATCACGCGATATATTTCAATTTCAAATAAGCGTTGCATTAAGCGTCCTGCTTGCTGAGATTGCAATTTTTTATCCAGAATCACAAAGCGGCTAAAACCATCTTTATGAATGCGAAAATCGGTAAAAGCTTGCGCATCTCTTCCCGTCACCGTTGCACCGACTACCGTATTACCCTCAAAATAGCGTGAAACATTTTCTACATTGAGTTGCTGAGCATCTGCTGGAAGAATAATGGCATGTATCGCCAACATTGTTTGCCCTGTCAGTTTGTCCAGCCAATCCATGGGGGCATAATCTAAAGCAGGTTTTGCAAAAGGTTCGGTGGTATCCACACTATTCACATAAAAGGAGTAACTACTAAATTCCCCATGCTGCTCCCAATGAAATAGAAAATGGTCAAAGCTAGCAATAAAATGGGTCGCCTCAGCAGGGGGAGGGTTGATCCCAAAGCGCTGGCATAAACTTTCTAAATGGTTACGCTCTTCAATCCGTTCCTGTGTATTTAATTTAAGCGCCAGTAAGCTCGCACTGACAGGGCTTTTTAAAGGAATCGGCGGGCGCGCATGTATCTCATTATGCAGAGAAAAACGTTGGCTGTGATTTTCGGGGATATGAAATAAGTTAGACACGGTCTCTCCTTGGCTATTATGTCATTGGTCGCTGTGAAAGTACTCTAAAACTGGAACCCAAAACGCGTTTTGGACAGATTTTTATCTAGTTTCGTTGCTTGGGCAGCCATCTTTTTGGCAACCCAACAATTCAATATCAGGAAGATTATCATAAACTTCTTTGTAGCTTTCATATGTTTCCAACACCGATATTACAACAGATAGTGGCTTAGCCCAAATTTCAGGAAGATCCGCTTCGGCGTTTAAGTTTATTGGAAATGCTAATTGCTCTTGTGGTGGTGAGAATTCAGCTTTTACTCCCTCTTTATTTCCTCTTGCATCAATCCGATACCAGCCGTGATTTTTAAGAAATACTGCATTTAAACCATGCAGACAATAAGGGGCAGCATCACCTTCTACACTTAACCTTTGATAACATAAACCAGCGGGAATATTATTCGCTCTAAGCAGTGCGGCTAAAAGATGACTTTTAGCATAGCAATATCCTGTTTTGTGAATTAAAACATCGGATGCTTTGCAGCTTACAGGGTTTAATTTGTAATCAAAGCTATGCTTTATGTTATCTCGCACCCATTCAAAGCAGTTTTTTGATATGCTTTCTTCATCAGACAACCCTGATGACAAGACTTTAGCCAACGCTTTAATGTCGGGATTACTCCAATTGATATATTTGGATGATTCTAAATATTTCTTCATCTCTTAGGTATACCTGCACATAACAGCATACCCGCTAAAAGTACTGCGGGAATGACGGTGTTATTATATAAATAATTTTATTCCGAATTTAAGTGACGTAGCATATTTTTATAGCTTATCTCAAAGCTTTAAAACCTATATCCGTACGATAATACACTTTATCCCAAGTGATTTTATCAGTTAATTCATAAGCTTTATCTTGCGCTTGCTGTAAATCATCCCCTAAAGCACAGGCACATAAAACACGTCCGCCCGCTGTTACCGTATTGCCGTCTTTTTCCTGTGTACCCGCATGAAAAACTTTACTCTCTGCATTTTCTTCCGTCGGCAAACCGTGAATAATATCGCCTTTAGGATAAGCGTTAGGGTAACCACCTGCCGCTAAAACCACACCTAAGGCACTACGCGAGTCCCATTCAGTGCTGGTTTTATCTAAGTCTTGAGCTAAAGCGGCTAAACAAAGTGTTACTAAATCACTTTTTAAGCGCATCATAATCGGCTGAGTTTCAGGATCACCAAAGCGACAGTTATACTCTAAAACCTTAAGCTCGCCATTCGGTTTAATCATTAAGCCTGCATATAAAAAACCTGTGTAAGGCATTCCATCCGCAATCATACCTTGTAGAGTAGGATTAATAATTTCATCCATCACCCGCTGATGAATTTCAGCCGTGACAATAGGGGCAGGGGAGTACGCACCCATACCGCCTGTATTCGGCCCTTTATCACCATTATCACGCGCTTTATGATCTTGTGAACTTGCCATAGGCAAGGCTTGTTTACCATCGGCAATCACAATAAAACTTGCCTCTTCGCCATCAAGAAATTCTTCGATCACCACGCGACTGCCCGCTTCACCAAAGCTATTACCCGAAAGCATATCTTCCACAGCCGCAATCGCTTCTGCTTCTGTAAAAGCCACAATCACGCCTTTACCTGCTGCTAAGCCGTCCGCTTTAACGACGATAGGCGCGCCTTTTTGCTTAATATAAGCAATAGCTGCCGCTTCATCTGTAAACGTGTCATATTCCGCGGTAGGAATATTATGTCGTGCCATAAAATCTTTACAGAATTTTTTAGAGCCTTCCAATTGTGCAGCGGCGGCACTAGGACCAAAACAGTTTAAGCCAGCGGCTTGAAAAGCATCGACAATGCCAGCAACTAAAGGCACTTCAGGGCCAATAATGGTTAAGCCGATGTTTTCGCGTTGAGCAAATTTAAGCAAGCCTGCAGTATCACCGACCTCTAAAGCGACATTTGTTAAGTTTTTTTCTAAGGCCGTACCCGCATTACCAGGTGCAACAAACACGTTTTCTACATCTAAGGATTGACTGGCTTGCCAGGCAAGTGCATGTTCACGACCGCCACTGCCGACTATAACGATTTTCATGAGTGTATTTTTTGTTGTACTTTTAAAAGAGTCTAATACTGCAATTAGTTGATGAACGGTGGTGCTAGGGTTGTTATTTGCTGGATCTACTACGTCATACGTATTAAGTAGCTGTTTTGCATTGTGAATAGCATCCCTTTCTGATCCGTGCTGGAATAATTGATTCTTATGGTATCCATAATCACGCTCAAGCTTGGCGATTAACTCATCTCGATTTATGGCTGTATTTCTAAACTCAGTATGCAATAAATACCAAATTTCAAAACAAGGATTAGAATAAGCGACCTCAATATTTTTACTGTTAGCTCGATTTATGGCGCAGTTAAAATCATTTAAGTTATGTCCGCCGCCATTAGTTCGCCCTTCATCTCGGTCTATAACTATCCAGCGATGATTAAAATCTTGGTAGTTTGGATGGTCAAGTAAGTCTTGCAAAACACCGCTTGGATTTGTATGTCGGTGCTTTGCAATCACTAAAGAGCTTGCTGCAATCTTGTGGTTTCTTTTAAGGTCTAAAAAAATAGTCTCAAAATACAGGGGTTCTGTTTTTGTCCCTTCACAGGCTAAAATAAAAGTTTCACGTTCATCACGCGTATTTTCTGCTCTTGCTTTTATTTTAGCTTGTTTTTTTGCTTTTTTATTACTTTTAAAGCCCTCAGCAGCTTGTCGTCTTGCCATTAAAAGTCCCCTAAGTTTGGGGTGGATCCAAAGCGCCCTTGTAAATAATGTTTTTCTAAATTATCCGAGCCTCTAATATCCTTGCCTTTATTTTTCTTTCTAAACTCTAATAAAGAATATAAGTCAGTGCAGCCATATTGATCTTTTTCGGTAAACCAAATTTGTTCGCGCTCAAATAACTCAGGGCTAGATAATAAGTGAGTGTCATGCGTAGCAAAAATAAGCTGTGCATTATGTTTATTATATTTAGGGTTATGAAATAACTTAATAAATGCTGCACTTAATTGAGGATGTAAACTGGCATCTAGCTCATCAATTAATAGGGTTTTTCCTGTTCTCAGAGTATCTAAAATAGGAGCCGATAAAGCAAAAAACTTTTGCGTTCCTGCTGACTCTTCTTTTCCAAGTTCAAAAACCACATTCCCGACTAATTGATTATCTTTATCAAATTTTTTATGACTGGTTTGTAATTCAATTGTAGTTAAGCTTTCTGCCTCTTTAAAAAATTGCTTAATTTCAATAGGTAAGTCTTTTAATTGCTCCCAAGATACTTCTTGCTCCTCTATTTTTATATCGTCAATACCTAAATCAGCTGTTTGTAAGAGGGCTAATAGTTCTGACTTTGCTTCATCATTTTCTACTTGCTTTAAGGCAACATGTAAATATGACTCATTTTTTAAGCCATCAATAAAATTAAGCGATTCGAACCATTGTAAAATAGCTTTGGAAATATCCCCATCTTGCTGGTCGCACCTCCAAATAAACAATTGATTATTTGGAACTTTTACGCCATTGCCTTCTTTGAATTTTTGTTTATTAATATAGAGTAATTCTGTTTCAGTATCACGCTCAAATAAACGCGCCTCTCTGCCTCTCTCATCGACAAATAACCATTCGGCATAAACAGTTTCACTATCTGCTTCAAAGCCGTAACGATACTTAGCATTATCTTTAAAAAAAATCATTTCAAACGCGCTAGAGGAGTTTTCCGTTTCTGAATTTAATCGAAATGGCTGATGGGGAAGTTTATCAACGGATTGGGTCACTTTGCTACGATTTAAAACGAGTTCTCGCATAAAAGACACCGCTTTTAAAACATTACTCTTACCACTAGCATTAGCACCAAAAATAACCGCACTATTTAATAAATGGTAGCCACGAGTCACAAAACTATGAGGAATCTCTTTATTTCCTGCGGTATTCATACTGAATATGACAGTCTCTTTAATAGAGCAAAAATTATTAACTTTAAATTGAAGAAGCATGACTATGCGATATATAAGGAAGTATTTTGTAGATTTTATACGAAAAGTTAATTTAAAAAAAGAATATTAGTGAAATGCTTACTATAAAATGCGAAGTTATAAATTTACACGATCAAAACACTCATTTTCATCTAATGATCGCGCTATTTTCTGCATGAAGCGATGGGTACTCGCTAAGCCATGCAATAAAATAACGCAGTCAGTGGTCATATAAGCAGACTATTAATGTTTGAAATGACGCATTCCCGTAAACACCATCGCAATATTATGCTCATCCGCTGCGGCAATCACTTCATCATCACGCATCGAGCCACCGGGTTGAATCACCGCAGTAATCCCTGCTGCCGCAGCTGCATCTAAGCCGTCTCTAAAGGGAAAGAATGCATCCGAAGCCATCACCGAACCTGGCACCACTAAGCCTTCATCTTCTGCTTTAATGCCTGCGATTTTAGCTGAATAAACACGACTCATTTGCCCCGCGCCTACCCCGATAGTACGGCTGTCTTTGCAATACACAATAGCATTTGATTTAACAAATTTAGCTACTTTCCATGCAAATAATAAATCGGCTAATTCTTGCTCAGTCGGTTCGCGTTTAGTGACCACTTTTACTTCGGCAGCGCTAATCATGCCGAAATCTTTCTCTTGTACCAATAAGCCACCAGAAACACGTTTGTAATCTAAGCTAGCACTATGCCCGCCATTCCATAAACCACACTCTAAGACACGTACGTTTTTCTTTTCGGCAAGTACCGCTTGTGCTTCTTTGCTAATCGTTGGTGCAATGATCACTTCAACAAATTGACGTGCAATAATCGCACTGGCTGTTTCGCCGTCTAATTCACGGTTAAAGGCGATAATGCCGCCAAAAGATGAGGTTGGATCGGTTGCATAAGCCAAGTCGTAGGCTTGTAACAATGTCTCAGCTTGGGCAACGCCACAAGGGTTAGCATGTTTCACAATCACACAAGTGGGTAGCTCTTCAAATGATTTAACACATTCTAAAGCAGCATCGGTATCGGCGATATTATTATAAGAAAGCTCTTTACCCTGTAACTGAACACTCGCTGCAATCGTGCCTGTTGCTGGATTTTTTTCTTGGTAAAATGCAGCTTTTTGATGTGGGTTTTCACCGTAGCGCATACTTTGCAGTTTCTTGAATTGTAAATTCAAGGTGCTAGGAAATTCTTGTTGATTAACCTTTGCCAAGTACTGAGAAATAGCAGTATCGTAGCTAGCCGTATGCTCAAAGCTTTTTAGCGCAAGGTCAAAGCGTGTGGCGTGCTCTAGCTGATTATCGTTATTCAGTAATTCATTTAAGATCGGCTCATAATCGCTAGGGTCAACGATAATCGCGACATCTTTATGATTTTTAGCCGCGCCACGAATCATGCTAGGGCCGCCTATATCAATATTTTCAATCGCTGTGGCAAGATCACAATTAGGGTTCGCAACGGTTTCTTCAAAAGGGTATAAATTTACCACGACCATATCAATCGCTTTGATACCATTCGCTGCCATGACTTCGTCATCAACTCCGCGACGCGCTAAAATTCCACCATGAATTTTAGGGTGTAAGGTTTTGACACGCCCATCCATCATTTCAGGAAAACCGGTGTAATCCGATACTTCGGTGACGTTGATATTGTTTTCAGCTAATAATTTAGCCGTGCCACCTGTGGATAATAGCTCTATGCCTAGCTGATCTAGCTCACGGCAAAATTCAAGAACCCCTGTTTTATTGGAAACGCTGACAAGAGCGCGGCTTACTTTTTTTTTCATGGAAATCTCTAAGGCTGATGTTTTAATAATTTATGTGTTCTTACTGGGGAAAAATGCCCAAAACGTGTTTTGGACTCCCGCTTGATACATTTTTTGGCTACAAATTTAACCTGAGGCAATAATTAAGCTTAACAAAGGCAAAAAGATAACATCCCTTGGAGCGATGGTATCTTGATGTGTCTCGTAGGATGGGCACGGGATAAAGCCCCTTTGCCCATCCTACACGAAACTTAAATAATGCCGTAAATACCTTCCTTGGTATACAAATTAAGCCAAATCGTATAACTCTAATTTTTTACGTAAGGTACTGCGGCTAATGCCTAAAATTTTTGCCGCTTTGCTTTGATTATAGCCAGCATGTTCTAAAGTGGCTTCAAATAAGGGTTTTTCTACTTGCGCAAGCACCAAAGCGTGTAAACCTGTGGTGTCTGTACCATCAAGTTGCGCTAGGTAATGGCTGACAGCTGTTTTTACCTGTGCAGCTAAAGGTGTGGGCGAGGGAGTTTTAGGGATGCTCATATAGTCAATACTTGAATGCTGTACTTGAGGAATCAATAGTCTATGTTATTGGTAAAGTTTAAAGGCAGAGTTAACGAGAGATAACTGTGTGTCTGGAGAGTCTGTCTGATAAATCTTAGCTTTAACCGCAGGTGGTAAAGCACCTAAGTGCCCAAAGTACCAGCCTATATGTTTACGGGCTATTCTAACACCATTGAGCGAGCCATAAAATAGATATAACTCTTCTAAATGCTGCTGTAAAGTCGTTTGCACCTGCGTTAAATCAGCGTCAAGCAAGTGCTTTCCAGTGTTTAAATAATGTTCAATTTCTGCAAAAAACCAAGGTCGCCCTTGTGCAGCACGCCCGATCATAATCGCATCTGCTTCGGTATAATCCAAAACATAACGCGCTTTTTCCACAGAATCTATATCGCCATTGGCAATCACGGGAATGTTCACCGCTTGTTTGACTTGTTTAATGGTTGCATATTCCGCCTCGCCTTTAAAAGCGCAAGCACGCGTCCGCCCATGTACGGTTAAAGCGGCGATGCCTGCTTGCTCGGCAAGCTGCGCAATATTAACCGCGTTACGATTGTCTTTATCCCAACCGGTACGAATCTTTAAGCTAACAGGGATATTAACCGCGTTGACAACGGCATCCAGAATACTTTTGACTAAGTCTTCATCGCGCATTAAAGCTGATCCTGCGGCAACTGAGCAAACTTTTTTAGCAGGGCAGCCCATATTAATATCAATAATCTGCGCACCACGCTGTGCATTAAATTGTGCGGCTGCTGCCATTTGTTCAGGATTTGTGCCTAAAATCTGTACAGAACGTAAGCCAATTTCCCCAGTATGGTCTGCTTTTAATAAAGTACGTCTATGTTGACGCAGCGCAGGATTAGACGCGACCATTTCAGAGACCGCGAGCGCGGCACCAAATTGTTTACAAATGTTTCTAAATGGGCGGTCGGTAATCCCAGCCATCGGAGCCAATACCAACTGATTTGCAAGCGTATAAGAGCCAATTTTCATAACAAACCGCTGAGATTGTCTTTAAGGGCTGAGTATCATACAGGAAAAATAAAGATTTAACTGTGTTGCACCAAATATTTCTGATAATTTAATTTAATCAGTTCAGGTGTGTACTGTCGTTCTAAGCTACGTAAAGTAAAATGCGCATGCGCTAAGTTTTGAAAATAATTAATAAATAAAAGATTAATACTCGCACCACCAATTGCTCCAATAATAGGAATAGATTGTGCCGCTAATTTTTCTGAGACAGGCACAGTAAAACGTGCCGCAATTTGGTTTAGAGCTTTGCCGACTAAAGGTGCGCTTTCTCTACTAAGTGCAGGAGTGGCTAGCTGTGTACTAGCTTCGCTAAGGACTTTAGCGAGTATTGAACGAATCGCATAATAACCTGTTTCAGAGCCATGCTTGGCATTATCGCTTAACGCAAATACCTCTAAACACGCCATTTTAGTACTGGCATGACTGAGATTTTCACCATGATAACGTGCAATATCAGCAATAGAACGCAACATAATCGTGGTAGAAACAGGTAGTTCAACGGTAATCGCCGCCAAGCCAAAGGCACCGCCCAACGCGCCACTAAGCACAGCAAAAAATTTATGAGTTTTATTGTAAGGGATACTACTTTTACGCGAATTTAAGGTAAAGACTGCACCTTCTAGGGATTTTTCTAACGCCGTTCGAGTAATATCATTCAGTGATAAGGAGACTTGCGCGGGTAAAAGAGCAATGGTTTTTTCTACTGCACCACCCACTGTTTTAGTCACACGCGAGCTAAAGCTGGGGTTTTCTAAGACATCAGCCGCGTGATGTAGAATGGCTAGATCGTGGGAGGTGAGTTTCATGGTGTGTTTTGCATGGCTTAGACAAACAGCATCAAGTTTAAGTATAACTATGAATGAAATTCTTGATGGATTTTTTCAGCTAAAAATATTTTTAATAATGATTGGTAAGGAATATCTCGCTTATTAGCTAATACCTTTAGCTCTTCTATCATTATTTCAGGCAATCTTAATGATATTTTTTTTGTCGATGGCTTTAGCTTAGGTAATATTACTTTTTTAGACTGTGACCAATCAATATAGTCAGATGACTCAGATTCAGCCCAAAACTCCCTTTCACTGTCTTCCGAATTAAATTCTGGAATTTTATTTTTCATGACTATAGACCTCTCTTTCTTTTTTACTCATATCTCTTGCAGAAATAATGCGAATTAATTTTTCTCTAATGGTACAAGCAATAAATAGCGTTCGATTTTCGTCAGTTTGTCCTAGCGCATAGATTCTTTGTTCAGTGATTGAGTGTTTATCATCACACCCTAAAATCAATGGCTGATTAAAAAATATTTGCTCACACTCTGATCGGGTAACTTGGTGTAAGATCCAGTTTTTATCAGAATTTCCATCATCCCACTGAAAGCCTACACACTGCTTTATCATTTCATAATTCATGTTTAATGTATATCATGTATGTATACAAAATAACAGCCCTGTATTAAGTTAATATCAACGTAGGGTGGAATAGCGTAGCGTTTTCCACCGCAGAAAACACTGTCGCTATTCCAACCTACGGTGCTGTATTCCATTGGAATTTTCTTAAATCAGAGGTGGCACGAAGTATTGAAATATCACTTATATCTTCAATAAATAGATTTATAGGGGTGTCATTACCTAATCCTGTGTCTATTGCAAATCGATATTCACTTTGATGGCTATATTCTTTACGCTTCATAAATATTGCCTTTTCTTCAGGAAAAAAACCATTAAAAGAATTTGGGTCATAATAATCTACTAGAGTAGCTTGTAAACCATAATTTTTTTTGTTAATGGCAATCTTAATCCTTTCAATAAACTGAGTCACATCGGTAACTACTACAGCATATTGCCCCAATTTTTCACACTCATCTGGTAATTCTAGTTGTTTAGTAAAAGCCGATAAATTTTCATTAGAGATATGATCGAATTCTCCGCTATGAACTGCATACATGCAAAAAACATTCACCTGAGTATGTTTATGCATTTGAATTGAAATAGGCCCTGCTAAACCTCCCGTTAAATCTTTTCCATTTAATATTAGTTGAATTTTTTCGGGCTGATGCCAGCTGCCTGTCCCTTCATGCTTATCAGCACGGTTTGCAACTTCATCTCCTTCCATAGCTTTAAAGTATGCAAGTGTATTTGCATACAAATTTCCATTTATAAATTGTTTGGCATAATCTTCATTATCGAAAATCTTAACTAACAAAAAAATAGTTTTTTTCACTTTTATATTCCTAGGCTATCTAAGGCATCTCATGCATAGAATGATCCATAACCTCAGATTCTTTTTGCATCTGCGAATGATCCATCGGCATAGCTTCCTCTTCTGGAGCAGGAGCTGAAACAGGCATCACATGATCCATAGGCATACTTTCTTGCTCTGATTCTGAATCAGTCTCGTGCATAGGCATACTATGTCCCATCTGCGAGTGATCCATTTGCTTTTCCATATCGTTGTTTTTACTATGATCCATACCGCCCATCATTTCCATTGATTGCATATGGTGCATCATACTTTTAAAGCCATCATCAGAGGCAAGGAATTTAACACCGCTATACATGGTATTAGCCCCCATCACTAACATTAATACGGCAGCGACTTTAAGCATTAAACCCCGCGCTTTCGTGCCTAATTTTCCAAAGGCAAAGGTGACTAGGAACATCGTGGGTAATGTGCCTACCCCTAAAGCTAGCATCATTAATCCACCTTCAATCGGAGAAGGTGCTGTGGTCGCATTAACAGCCATCGCAAAGGTTAGAGGACAAGGCATTAAGCCGTTTAACATCCCCCCCATGCTTGCGCCTAAAACTGAACCGCGTCTTGCGGCTGCCATAAAGACTTTATTCAGCACCTTAGTCGGCATGTATTTCATCGAGAACTGCCACGGTGAAATACCGATAATACCCAAGGCGAGGACAATCACAAAAAAACCTATTGCTATTTGTAATATGCCTTGGATCTGCCCTAATATGCCTGTGGAAACCAGCGAGACACCGATAAAGGCGGCGGTAATACCGACCAGCGTATACATACCGATACGCGCAAAATGATAGGCGATATACGGCCAGACACTTTTTTTCTCGGTTTTCATAAAAAAGCCAGCGACTAATGCGCCGCACATGCCCGCACAATGCCCACTGCCAAAAAAGCCTGTCATTAAGGCAAGTACATAAACCGTATAATCAAGATTTGCTAAAATATCTACCACGTCATTTTCCGTTGATACGTAAAGAGTTAACAATCACAGAGACAGAACTTAAGGCCATCGCTGCCGAAGCAATCATGGGGTTTAGTTTGCCTATCGCGGCAATAGGAATAGCTACCGTGTTGTAACCAAAAGCCCAAAATAAATTCTGTTTAATAATTTTCATTGTATAGGTGCTGAGTTCTACTGTTTCAGCTACTTTGGAAATATCACCATTCACCAGCGTTAAATCGGCTGACTCAATTGCTATATCAGTGCCATGCCCAATGGCAAAGCCAACATTTGCTGCTGCTAGCGCAGGGGCATCATTAATACCATCGCCAATCATACCGACGGAACCACCTTCTTCTTGCAAGCGATGAATTTCTTGCAGTTTTTGCTCTGGTGTTGCATGAGCAATCACGGTTTTAATACCGACTAAATCCGCAATATGATGCGCTGTCGCACTGGTATCGCCTGTCACCATTAAGGTTTCAATATTTAATTGATGTAATGCGGCAATCGCTTGTTTAGCGGATTCGCGGGGTTGATCTGCGATACCAAAAAGCGCGCTGGCATGTCCATTAAAGGCCACTAAAACGGGGGTTTTTCCTGCTAGCCCTAGCTCGTCTATATGCGGTAGCAATTCAGATATATCCACCTCTTGCTCTTCTAGCCACGCTTGATTGCCGATAATGGTTTGATAGTGTCCGACTTTAGTTTGTAAGCCTCGACCTGCGGTGACTTGAAAGTCTTTAACCGCTTTAAATTCAAATTCATATTCAGCTTGCGCATAATTGACAATCGCTTGTGCTAAAAAGTGCTCTGAATTGTGTTCAGCGGAGGCAATATGGGTCAGCAATAACTCATCGTCATGGTTACTAATATTAATAAAATCAGTGACCTCAGGCTTGCCTTCGGTAATCGTACCTGTTTTATCAAAAATAATCGCGGTTAAATGGGTGGCGGTTTCCAAGCTTTCCCCATTACGAATGTACACGCCACGTTTAGCTGACTGTCCTGTGCCGACCATAATCGCTGTCGGTGTTGCTAAGCCTAAGGCACACGGGCAGGCAATTAGTAAGACAGTGACGGCACTACTAAAAGCAAAGCTAAAAGGTGCGCCCATTAATGTCCAAGAGGCAAAGGTTAAGGCTGAAATAGCCATAACACTAGGCACAAAAACAGCGGAGATTTTATCCACTAATTTTTGCACAGGCAGCTTAGAGGCTTGTGCATGATCGACCATGTGGATAATACCCGCTAAGACAGTATCCATACCAACGGCTGTGGCTTTAACGGTGAGTAAACCTGTACCATTAACACAGCCACCGATGACCTGATGACCCACTTCTTTAATCGCAGGAATACTTTCACCTGTGACCATTGCTTCATCGACAGTAGAAATACCTGAAACGACTTCAGCATCAGTAGGGATTTTTTCACCTGGGCGGATTAGTAAAATATCATCCAGCTCTATATCATCTATACTGATGGTAGTTTCTTTGCCATCTTTTAATAAGGTTGCCGTTTGCGGTTGTAAATCGACTAACTTTCTAATCGCTTCACCTGCCTTTCCTTTGGCATTTTCCTCCATATAGCGCCCTAATAGCACAAAGGAGATGATACTTGCAGCGGCTTCAAAATAAAGATGCCCTCTGCCTCTTAATAAGGCAGGAATACTATAACCATAGGCAGAACCCACACCGATAGCAATCAGGCTATCCATATTCGCTTTACCCATTTTTGCTAATAACCAAGCTTTGCTAAAAAAGCCACCGCCTGCAACAAAGACCACGGGGGTCGTTAAAGCAAATTGCAGCCAATGATATGCGCGCGCTTTAGGCATAAACATACCAACTGCAACCACTGGCGCACTCAGAATGCTGGCCCAAATAAATCGTTTTTTAGCGCTGGCCAGGCGCAAGTGCTCCTTTCTTATAAGCTCCTGACGCTGTGAAAGCGTATCCATTAAATTGGCTTTATA
>WTCM01000136.1 GCA_013138595.1 Methyloprofundus sp.
CTTACGGAAACCTCCCCAAAATGGAGAAGTCAGTAAAATAAGGGGCTGTAGGCAATTGTATAAAAAACATACAATTCTATAACTTATTGATTTTAGGTTATTATGATACTTGTGTGTAAGGAGATGGGCTAGAGTAGTTAGAAATCTCATCCGCTAAAACAACTTTTTTAAATAGCCCAATTATAAAAATTGTGACTCCCATACTAATATTCGATATATTTGGTACAAACGTTTCATTTTTCTCAAACTGCGGGAGCATTTCTTTATGGTAGACAATCGGACCTGCAATTAATTGAGGGAAAAATACGACAAATAAAGAATAATGTAAAAAATTATATTCATGCACCTTACTTCTATAAGCACCGACAAGATAAGCAATTTGCTGAAACGTAAAAAATGAGATCGCAAGGGGAAGTGCTATATAGGCAATATTATAATTTTTATTAAAAACCTCATTAATATTATCAACAAGGAAATTAGTATATTTAAAATAAGTTAATAATAATATATTGACAGAAATACCTATTATTAATAACAACTTACTTTTATTTTTAGAGCATAAAATAACGCCTACCGTATAATTAAACGCGATAGAAAATATAAGCAACCACAAATAAACTGGATTCCACCAAGCATAAAAAAACAATGATGCAGCCACTAGCCATAAAATAGCAGCACTACGACACACATACCTGCCTATAGTAAAAAAAACAATGACCGTTATAGGAAGAAAAAAAAAGATAAAGCCAACTGAGTTAAAAAGCATATATAAAAGTTTGTTAAACTATAGCCATTTCTTAGAGTGTAATTATAGTTTTTAATATAAGTAGCGATTGATTAGCATTTTTATACACTCTTTTATTAACCCAATATCTATACCTGTTATCAAGTTTAAGCCTGTAGGCAATTCAGTCTCAAGTTGCAGTAATGGTAGCCTAGCACGCGCGATATCATCCACTTCATTTCCATCATCCACTACAGACGATAAGCGTGCCTTACTAAGTAAAACTAAAGTATCAACTTGATCATGACTATAGCCATGAAACAACAGCAGGTCATGAATATAAGTCTCTATTTTCAAGAAAAAATTACTGTCATGTTGAGTATAGTTTATAGAGGGGATTGAACATTTAGAAAAATCTAACCCTGCTATCCCCAGCTCAGCTAATTGCTTAGTAATATCCGTACGATAAGAGTTAGAATAACTCAATTTATCTATATCAAGGGATAAATCACAGTATGGTAGTGCTTCTAACATTGCATGACACCAAAGAGCATAAAATAATTTATAGCTGCTCTCGGAACCAAGCCAATGCCTATTTTTTACAATAAAACTATACTCTTGAAAGCTTTTTGTTGTATAAAAGTATGGTAAATTCAAGTCTTTAGCTAATGCTTTTAAAAAACTAGGTCGCTCTTTAGCATTAAGTATTGCAATATTACGCACATCAAAATAGGTACTTGTTTTATATGACCACCACTGATCCCAAGGGTTTCTACATAAAAAAATATGAATCCCCCCTAGAGCTTGTTGCAATAATTCAACCCGCCCCGTTGTGCGGCAACATTGAAAAACAGCTTGCTTCTTTTCACTGGCTTCAATTAGTAGGGAGAAATACTGTATAAAGTCCTTCTTTTCTTGAGCATTAGGGAAAAAATACTGTTCATAAGAAAATCCTTCTCTAAAACTTGTTTTTAACTTATCAGCAATCGCATAAAACTCATAAAAATAAGGCTTTTCAAGCTTAGGGTGTCTAAGATAGGTCTGTATTTCACCACTCTCTTCAAGAAGCTTTTCAGGCTCCAATCCAGCAGAGACTAGAAATTCATTAAGTGGCTCTTGATAACACCAATAAACAGGGCTTGAACGACGGAAAACATCAAAAATATACGTACTTCCAGAACGAAATAAAGAGTGTATAAAAATAGCTTCAGTCACTGATTTCATTTTATAATTGTTTGATTAAATTTATATCTCACTGACAGTTTGAAACAAGCCAAAAAATATTCCCCTAAATACGAGAAAGCTCTTTAGTGAGATTCTTCGTGAGCCTCTTCGTGATAATCTTGATCGACATTAACTTGCCATAGATCGTGTTGCTCACCACATAGATTTTTAACCGCTAAAAAGGCCGTTAACATAGAGTGATCTTGGTTGTTGTAGCGATGCATCCCATTACGCCCCACTGTTTGCAAATTGCTAAAGTCAGCCAAATACTCTCTAATTGGCTTTAAGTAGCCATGATATTCACTATCATAAACAGGATAAGACTTAGGTTGACGAATGACCACACCATCTTCCACTTCATCAAGTTCAGCAAAACCTAAACGCTGCATTTCCTGCTTAGCTAATGCAATCAGCTCACTGTCGTCTGTATTCCAGAAATCATCGCCTTCATTACAAAAATATTCCATACCAATACAGCTATTATCGGTATCAGCAAGCATATCAATACTCCAATTTTTAAAGTTTTGAATACGCCCTACAACATAGCCGGCATCATGTATATATAACCACTGATCAGGAAAAATATCTTTCCGACGGATAATAAGCGCTACAATTAAAAAAGCACGATACTTCAATTTCTTAGAGGCGACCACAAGCTCTGTCGCTGGCTCAGGGCTCATTTTCTGAATAAGCTCAGTAATAGGCATAGATGAAATCACTTGCTCTGCTGATAAGATTTCTCTATCGCCAGATTTATTTTCGACATGTACACTGGTTACTTTTCCTGCTCCATCATGCTCGACGGCAACCACAGTGCTATTCAGTCGTACCTCACCACCACCTTGTTCAATCAATTCAGCACAACGCTCCCATAACATGCCAGGACCATGTCGCGGATAATCAAAAACTTCAATCAGGCTTTTGGGTCTACTGACCAAATTTAAGGCGGTTAATACGGCTGTGGGTAGTGATAAGCCTTTAATTCGTTGAGCCGCCCACTCCGCGCGTAGTTCAGTACATGAGATTCCCCATACTTTTTCAGTATAGGTTTTAAAAAACGTATTATAAAGCCGATGACCAAAGCGGTTACTCACCCACTCTTCAAAATTCTGCTCATTTGAAACAGGAAATATCTTAGCTTTTATATAGCTCAATAAAATAAGCCCACTTTCCACTAAGCCTAAATTACCCAATGTATTCTTTAGGTTTAAGGGGTAATCATAATATTTACCGCCGTAATAAATACGTGACAAACGTTTTACTCGGATAAAGTCATCTGTCAGTACTTTATGCCAGAAATCCTTAACTAAGGAAACTTTAGTAAAAAAACGGTGTCCCCCTATATCAAAGCGATAGCCTTTATAAACTTCAGTACGCGAAATCCCCCCTACTTGTGAGCTTGCTTCTAAGACAATAGGTCTAAACCCTTGCTGCAATAACTCATAAGCGGCGGTCAGCCCAGCAGGCCCACCCCCAATCACAATCACTTCTTTAGCGCTAGTTTTATTCATCGTTGTTTAAGTTCAATAAAATGTTGGGCATGACCGATAATGTATGCAAGACCGCTGTATAAATAATAAAGCCAATGCCAAGGAATCACTTGTAAGGTAAATCTAGCGCCTTTTAGTTTCCAGAAAAACTGATAAACATCTAGGTTAAGTACAAAAAGAGCAACGGCTAGCACGCTACTCAGCTCCCATTGCCCAGCCATTAGCAACATTAGCAATAAAAAAACTAAAACCACACTAATGCGGCTTTCAATGCGTAAATTAAGGTCATTGGGTAAATGTTGAAAGCGCAGAATCATACGCGTCCAAGGAATAGCTCGAATAAAAATATCTGTTTTTAACATGAGGCTAACATGCCAATATTTTAGATGTTTTACATGAATAGTAGGGTCAAGTCGAATACGATAGCCTGCCTCACGTAAGTGATAGCCTAGTTCAACATCTTCTAGTACGTTGTCACTGAATCCACCGACAGCTAAAAAATCTGCACGGCGAATAGCACCACACGCCCCCCAAAATGTACTGGCATTCTCATTCGCAATTTGATGATTATAATGGTGAAATAAATTACGATACTGGGACAAGAAATTACCTTCACTAGGCTCATCATCATACGACCCAATAAGTGCCGACAAACCAGTATCCTTAGCAAATACAGCGCAAATCTTTTGAATTGTATCACTGTGAATAGTGACATCAGCATCAAAAAATAAAATTAAATCACTTTGTGCTGCCTCGACACCTAAATTTCTAGCTTTACCCGCTCCTAAGGCCTGAGGCACACGTATCACAGTTGCACCAGCAGTCTCTGCTAAGGTGGCATCATTCCCTGTATCACCATCCGCAACAACAATAAGTTCACACGATTTTGGCGCATATTGAATAATACTATTTAGGCATTGCTGAAACTTATCTCCGCCATTATGGACAGGGATAATAATTGATAAATCAAAGTTCATATTACTTACTTATTTCTTAATTTGTACTGTCTATAATAGCATTAACTGCTTATAAATAACACGTAGAACCATTCAAAAAAGTCAATACAACTAATCATATAGAGGTATCACCGCATAGGTACTTTAAGCACCTGCCCTACAATGGGCAAGTGTAACTCTAAATAGTCTGCACTTAAAGGCTGTCGTTGTAAAAATCGATAAATTAATAACTGTTGGTTCTTTAATTGAGAGCGGTTACTATCCACAGGAATAGCGGTCAATAATTCAAAATCACTTGTTTTTAAATAGGCTCTAAAATCATCATGGATAGCAATCCCTACTTCATTACGGCTTTCCGCTACCACTAAGTCTACCCCATACTGAACCAATACCTTTCTAAAGTCTTCGGTATTATGCGCATGAACCGCTTGACTGGATTTAGAAAAAACTGAAGAGGAAGATAACAATTTATCACCACGTAATACAAAGTACCTATGCTGTGCATCAAGCGTACGCATAAAATAAGTAAAATATCCGTTATTAAACCCATCAAAAAAAACCATAGGAACAAGACTATGCTCAAGCACATATTGAGCAGCAACATCATAGCCTGTCGCATACATTGCTGACTTCTCAGTAACACGATATAACTGATAACTTAGAGTCAATACTAAAAGTGCGCTCAATATATACCTAGGCCAAGGATATTTTTTCAAATAGTAAAAAGGAAGAGCGGCAAATAAACAAAATGCGGGTAACCAAAAAAGGGTATAGCGCGCATCTCTAGCATTTAAATAGGTAAAAAACACATAGGTACTGAGAATCCCTAAAAAGAAGTAATGTACTCTTTTATCCCGATAAAAAACACTCAAGCCCATGCCTAGCATAGAAAAGAAAAAGACGGGCTGAGTCAGTTGCTTAAAATACAGTTTCTTAAAATAAAAACTGAGCACATGCCATATATAGTGAGCACTAACAACTTTTCCACCTGCCCCACCTATAGATTGAGAAATATTTTTTTTCCCTAGCCACAAAGTAATCATCGCTAACGGCGTTAACAACACTAACATAAGCAGCAGGCCTAGCCATACCTCTTTACGCTTTAAATAAGCAATAAGCTGCCCATTAAATAATGCATATAACACAAACCATATTGCGATAAAAACAGCGGTTTGCTTAGTCCATACCGTTAATACAAATAAAATAGACATTGCATAAAAGTACCTTGCCTGGTCTGTTTCAGTATAACGGTAATAGTAATATGCCGTCATTAATGACATAGATAAGACAGGCAGTTCTGCCATAGTGTACCAGCCCCATTGAACAACAAAAGGAGTGGTTGCATATAACAAAAGACTTAATAAGGCCGTATTCGCATCAAAAATCCTACAAACCAAGCGATACCATGCGACAGCGCCTAACAAAACAAAGGCGACAAGAGCTAAGCGACTACTGCTCATCGTCACGCCTAATGTGCCATTAAATATCGCTTCGATCAATGGAAAAAAGGGGGGACGATACCCAATACTTAACGCTGGGTACTGCGCAAAATAGTGAATCGTATAATCATAAATATGCAGCAGCGGCATATCGCGTAAAAAATCATGGACAAAGACCCCATCCATTAAAATACGATCTGCATCGGGATAGCCTAAGCTATCATTACCTAGACCTCGTAACAATAAAAAAGCAATTAAAAATAGCGCTAGCCATAAACTAACAGGATATTGCGTGCTTAACTTATTTTTTTTATACATATCTTATTGTTTTAAATAAAAATAGCTATTTTACAGTCGTAGCTTTGATGAATTTATTTATGTTTAATCTCAAGTTCTCACCCCAAATAAAGCTGTGCCGACCCTAACAAAAGTAGCCCCTTCCACTATTGCCGCCTTTAAATCACGCGTCATACCAAAAGAAAAGGTATCTATTTTAGCGTTATCGAGTGCAGTCATATATTGATGTAACTGCTGATAAGGAAGCCGCTGTTGCTCATAGTCACTAACTTGCTGTGGAATAGCCATAACGCCACGCAAACAAATATTGGGCAATATTGACACTTGCTCAATAAACTCTGCTAGCGCTTCTAAGCGCACACCTGATTTACTTTCCTCTGCACTAATATTGACTTGAATACAAAGCTTTAAAGGCGGTAAATCTTTACAGCGCTGCTCACTTAAGCGCTTGGCAATTTTCAAACGGTCCACACTATGCACCCAGCTAAAATGATTGGCAATTTGACGAGTTTTATTTGACTGAATAGGACCAATAAAATGCCATGTCATTTGATAACTTGCGAGTTCTTGCTGCTTTATCAATGCTTCCTGCAAATAACTTTCTGCAAAGTGCCGCTGCCCTGCCTGATACGCTTGAATAATATCGGTACTGGGTTTCGTTTTACTCACGGCTAGTAGCTGAACTGAGCCACTACGGCGCTGCGCGCAATATTCGGCATCACGAATATCACTCTTAATTTGTTTTAATTTATCGGCTATTGAGGTCATTAGAATAGGCTCTGCAACGAATGATTAGGAATATTAGACACTAATCCTTTAAAAAGTGAAAGACATAGTCTAAGGTATATGTATTGAACTCATCTTAATTTAACCTATTAGCGAGAGAATACTCTATGGATATTGCTGAATTACTCACCTTTTCTGTTAAAAACAAAGCGTCTGATTTACACCTTTCAGCGGGTCTTCCTCCTATGATCCGCGTAGATGGCGATATTCGCCGTGTCAACATTGATGCCTTTGACCATAAACAAGTGCATGGGCTGATTTATGACATCATGAACGATAAGCAACGTCGTGATTATGAGGAATTTTTAGAAACCGATTTCTCCTTTGCTTTGCCTGGTTTAGCGCGTTTTCGTGTCAATGCTTTTAATCAAGAGCGGGGGGCCGCAGCGGTATTTAGAACGATTCCTTCTGAAATTTTGTCTTTAGAAGATTTAGCCGCGCCTAAGTTTTTTGCTGAACTAACGGAAAGAACCCGCGGGATGATCTTGGTCACAGGCCCTACAGGCTCGGGTAAATCAACCACACTTGCGGCGATGGTTAACCATATTAACCAAAATCGTTACGAGCATATCCTTACCGTTGAAGATCCCATCGAATTTGTCCATACCAGTCAAAAATGCTTAATTAACCAACGGGAAGTGCATCGAGATACCCAAAGCTTTAGTGCAGCATTAAGATCTGCCTTACGTGAAGATCCTGACATCATCCTTGTTGGGGAAATGCGTGATTTAGAAACTATTCGCCTTGCATTAACAGCGGCTGAAACTGGGCATTTAGTGCTCGGAACTCTACATACTACCTCGGCAGCTAAAACCATTGATAGGATTATTGACGTATTCCCATCGGCAGAAAAAGATATGATTCGCTCTATGCTTTCTGAGTCCTTACAAGCCGTTATTTCCCAAACCTTATTAAAGAAAGTAGGCGGTGGACGTATTGCTGCACATGAGATTATGGTCGGTACACCTGCGATTCGTAACTTAATTCGTGAAGCGAAAGTCGCACAAATGTACTCGGCAATTCAAACAGGGCGGCGTGATGGTATGCAAACCCTAGATCAAAACCTTAAAGAGCTACATGAGCAGAAAAAAATCACCAATCAAGCCGCAATGGGTAAAGCGGTCAATAAAGACCTATTCCGTTAATGTGTTTTGCCCCTTAAAAGGAGAGCTAAATGGATTTTGATAAATTACTTGGGTTAATGCACAAGGAAAAAGCTTCGGATTTATTTGTAACAGCAGACCGGCCTGTTGCCATCAAGATTAATGGCAAAGTGAGCGATGTTTCAAAGACTGCATTAACAGAAGAACAGTCAATGAAGCTGGTACTCAGCATTATGTCACAGCGTCAATGCGAAGAATTCGAGCAGACTAAAGAGTGTAACTTTGCCATCAGTCGCCCTACTTTTGGGCGCTTTAGGGTCAGTGCATTTACTCAAAGAGATGCCGCTGGTATGGTACTGCGCCGTATTGAGTCGGATGTTCCTAGTGCTGATAGTCTTGAACTTCCTCCTATACTCAAAGAAATCATCATGGAGAAGCGCGGACTGGTCTTATTTGTCGGTGCAACAGGGACAGGTAAGTCAACCTCACTTGCCTCTCTAATTAAACACCGCAATGAGAATAGCACAGGGCATATTATTACTATTGAAGACCCTATTGAATTTGTCCACCCTCATTTAGGTTGCATTATTACCCAACGTGAAGTGGGTATGGATACCGAATCCTATGAGGTTGCACTGAAAAACACCCTACGCCAAGCCCCTGATGTGATCTTAATTGGTGAAATTCGTAGCCGTGAAACTATGCAACAAGCACTCACCTTTGCTGAGACAGGGCATTTATGTCTATCCACCTTACATGCCAATAATGCTAATCAAGCAATTGAGCGTATTCTGCATTTCTTTCCTGAAGAAATGCAGAATCAAGTTTTGATGGATTTATCACAAAACTTAAAAGCGATTATTGCCCAGCAACTTATTCCAAAAACAGATGGCAGTGGACGTTGCCCTGCGCTAGAAATTTTACTCGGCACGCCTTTAGTCTCTGATTTAATCCGTAAAGGCGAGCTGCATAAAATAAAAGAGCTGATGCAGGCATCGGGGGAATTAGGCATGAAAACCTTTGACCAAGCTTTATTTGATTTATATGAACAAGGAAAAATCAGCTATGACGATGCGATTCTTTATGCTGACTCTAAAAATGAAGTTCGCTTAATGATAAAACTAGGCTCACCCACTGACTTTTCAGATAGCGATCGTATGATTAGCCTTGAAAGCATGAACGATAAAAGTGTAGGATCACTGTTTAATAAATAAAATCTGGAAAAATGGAGCCCAAGGTTGATCAGCAAAAAGGTGTATGGAATGCGCCCTACACGTTGCAATACCTGCCATTTCACCTTAAGCTTGTATCCGTTCCATCATATAGCATTGATTCTCTCCTCTCAAAATAAACAAAAAATATGTTTAACATTGCACTCTATGAACCCAAGATACCGCAAAACACAGGCAATATCATGCGTCTCATTGCGAATAACGGTTGCCATTTACACTTAATAGAACCGCTAGGCTTTGACCTAGAAGAAAAAAGCCTACGCCGTTCTGGGCTAGACTATCGTGATTTAGCCAATATTAGCCAACACCCTAATTATGCTAGCTTTTTAAATGCCGTGCCTAATCAAAGAATCTTCGCACTCACTACTAAAGGCACACAGCGTTACGATCAAGTGGCATATAGACCAGGTGATATATTATTATTTGGCTCTGAAACGGCGGGGCTGCCCAAAGAAATTCATCAGGCAATTCCAGAAAATCAGCAATTAAGAATCCCCATGCAAGCTAATAACCGTAGTATGAATTTATCTAACACTGTCGCGCTGGTGAGTTATGAAGCGTGGAGACAGCAAGGATTTGTAGGCGGTGAGTAAAATTGAATGATGTCATTACCACCAAAGCAATGCTTAAGCCGTAGAGTGTCATTCCATGCACCCTTTCTTGGCGGCTCTTTTGCTAGCAGGTAAATCTTGTCGGCTCTAAGAGGTGCATGGAATGCACCCTACCCAGCTGTAATTTAATTTTTTTGTAGGATGGGCAAAGAGGCTTTATCTCGTGCCCATCAATATAAAGATGGGCACGTCGTACCTCCTTTGCCCATCCTACAGGTTGATTTAAGTGATGACCTATCCTTGCGATGCCTAAGGAACGCTGTGCGTTCCGTGACGCAGAGCGTCACCCTATGCGTTCCCATGCTGGA
>WTCM01000190.1 GCA_013138595.1 Methyloprofundus sp.
GGGGAGGTGGTGAAAAATATACTTAAGGAGTGAGAATTGAATAGTATCCTCGCTCCTTAAGCATATAACGTATATTAGAGGTCTAAAGCGTTATAACCACTTTTTGCTGTTTCTAATTCGGCTTTAGCGCCCGCATAATCAGATTTTTTGATCATTTTTTTTGCTTTATTAAAATGTGCTGACAATCTTCCTATGCTCGCAGCATTTTGCTCACTATTAAGTTCTTTTTTAGCCCGTTTAGCCTGTTTAATATGCTCCAAAGCTTCTGTTGGGTTTTCTGCATCAATGCTCTGGATAGCAGCATTAATATGAATCGTAATCTTTTCAACTGCCTCACTATTCCTATCTGCTAGTGCGTTGAAAGAGAATATGCTTAAAAATAATGTAAGCAAAGCAGTGGCAATAGTATTTTTTAATGATTTCATTAGGATACCTTTTTATTATAGTTATTTTTATTGTAGTACGTAGCATATTAACATTTGGTTTGTTATACGCTACGGTTGATTTTAACATAGCTTTAAATTTTTTATTTCTCTTTGATTATTAAGGGTTTTTGTTGTTTTTTGCATGGGTTAAACGACCGTCGTTAAGCATGAGACGAGTATCGCGTAGCTCTAATGCCGCTCGGAGTGAACCCTGTATTTTTAGTACGTTTGACGGAGCTAAATGTGGGATTGAAATAATAAATGCATTTTATGTTTGTAATTTTAAAAATAGCTGTTTATAATAGGCATTCAAATTGAGTAAGCGAGCGAGCGTGGCGGAATTGGTAGACGCGCTGGTTTTAGGTACCAGTATCTTATGATGTGAGAGTTCAAGTCTCTCCGCTCGCACCACTTAATATCAAAAAAGCGTTACTAACGAATATCTTCGTTAAATCTTCTAGCTTCTTATTTTAATATAAAAGCTCGTCCCATCAGGGATAAATTCATACATACAAACAAAAATTTTTTGAGGTAAATCAATGCAAGTCTCTGTCGAAAAGGCATCAGAATTAAGCAGAAAAATGACTATTACTGTACCTGAAGAACTGGTTCAGGAAAAAGTTAACGCGCGTCTAAAAGAAGTGGCTCGCGACGTTAAATTAGATGGTTTTCGTCCTGGGAAAGTGCCTCAGAAAGTCGTCAAGAAAATGTATGGCGCACGCGTCAGAGAAGAGATTTCTGGTGATTTAATTCAAACAACTTATTTTGAAGCGCTACAGCAAGAAGACTTAAGACCTGCTGGCATGCCGCAAATTGAACCTGTACAAAGTGATGAAGGTTTAGTTTATACGGCTACTTTAGAGATATATCCTGAATTCACTTTAGATAATGTTGCTAATATTGCGCTTAAAAAACCTGTCACAACGGTTGAATCTAGCGATGTTGATATAATGATCGACAAGCTAAGAGAGCAAAGAAAAGCTTGGGAAACATCAGAGCAAGAAGCAAAAGAAGGCGATCAAGTTAGTATTAAATTATCAGGTGAATCAGAAGGTAAAAATTTTACTGATGGCGTGATTGAAAACTTTGACGTAGAAATTGGTTCTGAACGCATGATTCCAGGCTTTGAGACTCAGCTTATTGGGCTAAACGTTGGCGCGACTAAAAAATTCGAGATAAACTTTCCTGAAGATTACACTAACGAAGAGTTGTCGGGTAAATTAGCTGAATTCGATATTGAAGTCTTAGCGGTGAAAAGCTCTGTAATGCCAGAAGTTGATGCTGAATTTATTCAAGCGTATGGCGTAGACAGCGGTGAACTTGATGAGTTCCGTAGCGATGTAGAGAACAATATGCAGCGTGAATTAGCACAAGGTTTAAAGTCTAGACTGAAAAATTCAGTGATGGATGCTTTAATTGATAATGTTGCTTTAGAATTGCCTGTGGTAATGATTGATCAAGAAGTTGAAAGCTTGATGAAGCCTTATTACGAAAATGCAAAAAAGCAAAATATGGATGTCAATGAGCTAAAATTGCCAAAAGAAAATTTTGAAGATCAAGCAAAACGTCGTGTTGCATTAGGTTTGATTTTAGCTGAAATTATTCAGAAAAATGAGATTAAAGCAGAAGCGGATCAAGTTCGCTCTGTGGTTGATGATATGGCTAAAAGCTACGAGCAACCTGAAGATGTCGTGAGTTGGTACTATGGCGATCAAGAACGTTTAGCTGAAGTAGAGCAAATGGTACTTGAAGATGCTGCAGTTGACTGGGTATTAGGTCAGGCGGATGTCGCAGAAGAAACGCTTAGCTTTACTGAAATCATGGAACCTGCAGCACAATAATTAGGAGCTAAAATGAATAATAGTCACAAGGGAATGGGTGAAGTATTTTCACCCGAAGCCGCAGGTGGTTTAGTGCCGATGGTCATAGAGCAAACTGCACGTGGTGAGCGCTCTTATGATATTTATTCGCGTTTGCTAAAAGAGCGTGTCATCTTTCTGGTAGGACAAGTGGAAGATTACATGGCTAATTTAATTGTGGCTCAATTATTATTTTTAGAATCTGAAAACCCTGATAAAGATATACATTTATATATCAATTCACCGGGTGGTTCAGTGACAGCAGGCATGGCAATTTATGACACCATGCAATTTATCAAGCCTGATGTCAGTACTATGTGTATCGGTCAAGCGGCTAGCATGGGATCATTATTGCTAGCGGGTGGTGCAGCAGATAAGCGTTTTTGTTTGCCTAATTCCCGCGTAATGATACATCAGCCATTAGGTGGTTTTCAGGGGCAGGCATCAGATTTTGATATACATGCGCGTGAAATTTTGACCATACGTGAAAAGTTAAATAAAATCCTTGCGCATCATACAGGTAAGAGCTTGGAAGAAATTCAAAAAGATACTGATAGAGATAACTTTTTGAGTGCTGAAGAGTCTGTTGAGTATGGCTTAGTTGATAAGGTTTTATCGAGTAGAACAGAGGCTTAGGAACGAGGATTCAATAATACCCGAGTCTGACTGGTCTTTTGACTCCACAGTCGCACTAGAAAAACAGTTGCGTAGCCTGCTATGCGCCTATTTTCCTAGCACGCCTGTGAAGCCAAAATCCTGCGTCATACTTTCGGGTCTTATTAAACCCTCGCTCCTTAAACGGTCTTAGACACGAGATTTTATCACTCCCAAAAGCTTTCAGTTAGGGGGTGATTAGAGTCTCGTGTCTTAACATTTATTTAGGGTTAGTTAATGAGCAAAGAGAGTGATAGCAATAAAATTTTATATTGTTCGTTCTGTGGTAAAAGTCAGAGTGAAGTAAAGAAGCTTATTGCAGGTCCATCGGTTTATGTCTGCGATGAATGTGTAGATCTTTGTAATGATATTATCAAGGAAGAGTTGGATAATGATGAGATAGGTGAGCTAGAAGAAGAAGTTGAACAGCGCTTGCCTAAGCCTAAAGAGATTAATGCCGCCTTAGATGAATATGTGATCGGTCAAGATAAGGCAAAAAGAATTTTATCAGTAGCCGTTTATAATCACTATAAGCGCATACAAAGCCAGAGCAAGAAAGAAGAGGGAGTCGAGTTAGCGAAAAGTAATATTTTGCTGATTGGTCCTACAGGTTCAGGTAAAACATTATTAGCAGAAACATTAGCAAAAGTGCTAGATGTTCCTTTTGTGATGGCGGATGCAACCACCCTAACTGAAGCAGGTTATGTAGGTGAAGATGTCGAAAATATTATTCAAAAGATGTTGCAGAAATGTGACTTCGATGTAGAAAAAGCGGAAGCAGGTATCGTTTACATTGATGAGATTGATAAGATTGCACGTAAATCTGAAAATCCATCTATCACTAGAGATGTATCAGGTGAAGGTGTTCAACAAGCTTTATTAAAGCTGATAGAAGGAACAGTTGCATCCGTTGCGCCACAAGGTGGGCGGAAAAATCCACAGCAAGAATTTATTCAAGTCAATACCGCTAATATCTTATTTATTGTCGGTGGCGCATTTGCAGGCTTAGATAAAGTGATTCAACAGCGTTCTGAAAAGGGTGGGATTGGATTTGCAGCGGATGTAAAAACGAAAGATGAAGCAAAATCGATTGGTCAATTATTTGCTGAAGTAGAATCGGATGATTTGATTCGTTATGGATTAATTCCTGAGTTTATTGGTCGTTTACCTGTTGTGGCAACTTTAGCAGAATTAACCGAAGAAGCGCTGATCCAAGTACTGACTGAACCTAAAAATGCACTCACAAAACAATATCAAAAATTGTTTGAAATGGAAGGGACTGAATTAGTTTTCCGTGAAGATTCTTTGACGGCGATTGCACAAAAATCCATGCAGCGTAAGACAGGTGCAAGGGGGTTAAGAACCATTGTTGAAAATGTCTTATTAGATACCATGTATGAAATTCCTTCAGCAGAAGGAGTGGCAAAGGTCGTGATTGATAAATTAGTGATTGAAGGCGAACATGAACCTTATTTTGTTTATGAAAATGAGGAAAAAATAGCGGTGTCTGAATAGTCTTTATGTAAGATGCTATCCTACGCTAGAAAAATAAAAACGAGAGACCTTAATTGGCTCTCGTTTTTTTTTGCTTTGAGTTAAAGGAGTAGAGGCTATTGACTATATTTTTAAAGTCAGTTATAAATTTAAGGCGTGGTACTGTAGGTCATATAGGTATGGATTTACCCACATTACACGGCTAAAGAGGTCGTAAAAGTATGATCAAGCTGGAGTCCAAAACGCGTTTTGGGTGATTTTGAATTTTATTTTTGCAAAATGCAAGACCTGACCCCTAAGTTTTCCTAAGTTTTTGACCCCTAAGTTTTTTTTTGCAAAATACAAGACCTGACCTCTAAGTTTTTGACCTCTAAGTTTTGTGACCCCTAAGTTTTGACCCCTAAGTTTGTGACCCCTAAGTTTTTTGACCCTTAAGTTTTTACCATGAAGAAAAATAACTCTAAAAAACAATATGTCACGGGTGGTATGCCGAATGCGCTTAGTTTAATTGCCGCTTCTATTGGAGTCCCCTTTGAACGTATTGTACGTGAAACGGGCTTGAGCTTGAGCAAATTAATGGATATTGAAAGTAGAGTGCCTGATCATACATTGTTAAAAATGTTACAAATGTTTGAAGGAATGTTTCCCAACAAAGCTACTAGCTTAGAGTTAGCCCGTTTATTACCTTTAAATGTATTAGGGCGCAATGGACATTTGTTTTATCAAGCACAAGACTTAGAAACATCGCTGAATTTATTAAACTGTCATTACGACTTGTTTGTTGACCGTCTTGAAATGGAGTTAATAGACAAATATGATGTACTCGCTTTACGTTTTTATCATCCTCTTGATAAGGTTGATGAAGGTTTAGGTAGCGAGGTTCTAATAGGCGCAAAAGTACGTTTTGCACGCATGTATTTTGGCGATAAAGTCATTGCCAGTATCCAATTTACACATGCTCCACGCTACGATTTAACCCTCTATGATGATTATTTTCAAGTCCCTGTACGCTTTAATGCTCCCTATAATGCAGTGCTCTTTCACCGTGACCATTTAAATAGTCCTAATATTCAGGGGCAAATGGAAAAAACGGAGGTTTTAGAAAAACGCATCCAATTATTACGTCAAGAATTTTATGATGATAACCTAGAAGCTGATTACTTAAATCGTATTCGTTTCGCCATTGCTAAAAACTCAAAAAGGGGAGACTATACAGCACAAGGCTTAGCGACCACACTTGCCATGAGCTTGCGTAATTTACAGCGATCTTTGCGCCACTCTAATACGAGTGCGCGTTTATTAATTGATGAATACCGCTACGCGAATACTTTGGAATTATTGACGAAAACACAATTAAGTATTGCAGAAATTTCATTGAATCAAGGATTTGACAGTGAGCGAGGTTTTCGTAAAGCCTTTAAACGTTGGGCAAAAAATACGCCAGGTGCGGTACGAAAAACGCTTTCTTAACCCCCCCCTCGACTGCACTTTCGGGTTACAACGTTAAACGGGATAGACCTCAAGCAACGCTTGAGTTTGTAAAGTGTCATTCCAAACACCATTGCTCGCACGCAAATCTTGGTGGCTCCAAAAAGTGCATAAAATGCACCCTACTATAAATCAAAATGGCGCGTTTGTTCACCTTTTTGGCGCGTTTGTTCATTGTTAAATAGTGTTATAAAAATTAAACTCATTTACCGATAAACGAAAAAAGACTGGACAGATAATGTTATAGTTGCTTTTCAGCATTAACTGTATTAATTGAGGGCATCAAATGAAACCGAGTTGCCCCTTATTCATACTTTAAACCCCCGAAAATATAATAATAAAAAATAACGGAGATTAAAATGACCGATAAAACAGTAAATAAGCATGATGAAATAGAAAATCTAAACAGGCGCGTAATGCTTAAAGGAGGTGTCGCTCTCAGTGCGGGTGTTGCTATAGCCGCTGTAACAGGGTCGCATGCAGTCGCAGATAGTGCTACAACGACTAGTGATAGCTGTACAACAGTCGAGGTAGATCCAGACTATGATGATGGACAACTTCTTTATCGCCGAAATGATGGCGGTGAAGCTAATGGAGACAGCACTCAACCCATCAGATCGGAAGAGCACA
>WTCM01000127.1 GCA_013138595.1 Methyloprofundus sp.
TTTTCTTGAATTAACAGCCAAGCATCTTCGACTTCTGTGCCGTATTCAACGCTAATCACGTCGCGCACCATAATATCGGCACACGTAATATCCCCACGTACACGTTTAAAAGTGTTTGCTTCGGCATTGCTTAGAATATTGCTTAATTCACTAGAGGTAATATCTACAAAGCTAGTGGATTGCTTTAAAGCAAGTTCAATGTCCTCTTCAGTAATGCCTATTTTATGCGACTCTGCTGATGTGCTATGACGTTGATTACGCTCACTGGGCTCAATGGATAAAGCATTAGGGTAGTTTCGGTTCATGACCCAGCGGTTAATAATAAGTGCCAGTAATAACATAATGCCTACATTCATGGCGACAGGTAATAAGGCGAATGAATAGCCTAAAGACGTAATGCTATCACCTGCCATTACTGGGGAGAGTGCGGTTGCCGCAGCAGGAGGGTGTAGGCAGCGAAATAACAGCATTATCAAAACGGAAGCTCCCGCAGCGGTTGCGGCGGCTGAGGCTGTTTCGGTAATATTTAAGGCACACGCCATACCAATAAAGGCTGAGAGGATCTGCCCGCCTGCAAAGGGCCAAGGTTGTGCTAGTGGGCTGTTTGGGATAAAGAAAAGTATCACAGCAGAAGCGCCCATAGACGCGACAATAATGGGTGTGTTTTCGCTACCGATAAAGGCTTGAGTGGCTAATGAGACAAAGAAAATAGCACAAAAGCAAGCGAGTAAAGAAAGAATCTTAACTTTTAAATTAAGCTGAACAGGGTCAACGGTAAAAGCTTTAAGTAGAGGGAGTAGTTTCATTATTTATTCGTATGAGTTAATGAAAGCATGCGAGATAAGCGTATTGTAATGCATTTTTTTGGGATAGGTGTTGTGAGTCATTGTGATTCCAAAACCTAGAGGCTGTGAAAGAATTTTAAGTGGGAGTATATCTTCTTGAATTGATAGGAAAAATATTGAACGTGAATATATTAAGGTATGTATCATGCTTTTTATGGCACAATAAGCAATTTTTAAACCATAATAGAAAATATGCTGATTAATTATCTTGCTTTAGCGGGAGGGCTGGTTTTTTTGGTCTTTGCGGCGGACTGGTTTGTAGATGGAACATCTGCTATTGCTAGGAATTTTGGGGTTTCTCCTTTATTGATAGGCTTGACTATTGTTGGCTTAGGTACGTCTGCACCTGAGATATTAGTCTCTTTTTTAGCCTCTGCACAAGGTAACCCCGGCTTAGCGATTGGTAATGCGATTGGCTCTAATATTGCCAATATGGGCTTGGTTTTAGGTGCTACTGCATTGATTGCCCCTTTGGCTTTTCATTCAGGCTTATTACGTCGTGAGTTACCGATTTTATTATTAATTAGTATTGCTTGTTATGTCGCTGCCTTAAATGGTTTAAGCGTGCTAGACGGGATATTGATGCTACTGGGCTTAGGCTTGTTTCTATTTTGGTTGATACGTACGGCAATGCAGGAACGCAAAAAGGGCGATGTGTTAACACAAGAGCTAGAAAGCGAAGTACCTGATGCGATGTCTACTAAAAAAGCATGGATTTATTTTGCTATAGGGCTAATCGGTTTATTAGTGAGTTCTAAGATTTTGGTTTGGGCAGCAGTCAATATTGCACAGTCTATGGGAGTCAGTGACCTTGTGATTGGGCTAACGATTGTGGCACTCGGGACGAGTTTGCCTGAGCTAGCAGCTTCTATTGGCAGTGTGTTAAAAGGGGAAGATGACTTAGCGGTGGGTAATGTCATTGGCTCTAATGTGTATAACTTATTGGCAGTTTATTCCTTGCCTGCGCTGATTGCACCAGGTGCTGTGGATGCAACGGTGATTAGTCGTGATTTTCCGGTTTTATTAGCCTTTACTTTTTCCTTATTTATTTTAGGGTTGGGGTATTCTAAAGCCGGTCGTATCAACCGCTGGGAAGGGGGCGTGCTTGTCAGTGCTTATCTTGCCTATCAATGGGTGATTTATCAAAGTGTTATGTAGGGTTTAGTGTATGGATGATCAACAGTTAATAAAAACTGCAATTGATGTGATTACTTTAGAAGCGGATGCGGTTGGTGCTTTGCAAGCGACGATTGATGCTGATTTTGTACGTGCTTGCCATATTATGATTGCCTGTAAAGGGCGGGTGGTGGTCACTGGAATGGGCAAGTCAGGACATATTGCCGGCAAAATTGCCGCGACCTTAGCGAGTACAGGCACGCCTGCTTTTTTTGTACATCCAGGTGAGGCAAGTCATGGTGATTTAGGCATGATTACTTCACAAGATGTGGTGCTTGCCTTGTCTAATTCGGGTGAGACAGGGGAAATACTCACTTTACTGCCGATTATTAAGCGCTTAGCCGTGCCCATGGTCGCGATCACAGGCAAGGCACACTCAAGTTTAGCGAAGTTTTCATCTGCACATTTAAGTAATGCAGTGGCAAAAGAAGCGTGCTCTTTAGGCTTAGCGCCCACAGCAAGTACTACTGCAGCACTGGTTCTAGGGGATGCGCTTGCGGTCAGTTTAATGACCATGCGCGGTTTTACTCGCGATGATTTTGCACTGTCTCACCCAGGGGGGAGTTTAGGGCGACGCTTATTGGTTTTGGTCAGTGATGTGATGCATACAGGCGAGCAGTTACCTGTGATTGATGAAGATGCAGGTATTATGCAAGCTTTAGTTGAAATGACCGCGAAGAAATTAGGTATGACCGCTGTACTGGATGCGCAAGGTTGTCTATCTGGCGTGTTTACGGATGGTGATGTGCGGCGTTTATTAGAGCGTTCTATTGATATTAATTACACGCCTGTTAAGCTAGTGATGACGGTGAATTGCCAAGTGGTTAAGCAAGATATTTTAGCGGCTGAAGCAATGCAGATCATGGAGCAAAAGAAAATTAATGCTTTGATTGTAGTAGACCAAGCGAATAAAGTAATTGGAGCCTTAAATATGCACGATTTAATTCATGCAGGAATAGACTAAAATGCAGAATAGAGCAGAGAAAGCAAAAAAGATTAAGTTATTAATTTTAGATGTGGATGGCGTTTTAACCGATGGCAAGCTATTTTTTGATGAGCAAGGGCGTGAATATAAGGCTTTTAATGCACGTGATGGTTTGGGTATTAAGCTATTACAAAAAGCAGGGATTCAAGTTGCGGTGATTTCAGGGCGTAGCTCAAAGCCTGTCGCTTTGCGTATGCAAATGCTGGGTATAGAATTGGTTTATTTGGGGCAGAGCGATAAAGGCGCGGCTTTTAAAGACATTATTGCTAAAGTAGGTTGTACCGCTGAACAAGCCGCACATGTGGGAGATGATCTTATTGATTTACCTGTGTTAATGCAGGTGGGTTTAGCGGTTGCAGTACAAGATGCTAATGCGCAAATTTTGCCTTATGTGGATTGGCAAACGCAATTAGCAGGTGGTCAGGGTGCGGTTCGAGAGGTCTGTGATTACTTACTGATCACACAAGGAAAAATGACTGAGTTACTTGACGCTTATAAAATTGTCTAATGTTGAGTCAGCAATATAAAGGTGGATTATTATTACTGCTGATCTTTTTATTTTCTATGTGGGCGGTTAATAATGAGCCAGATGAGCAGGTAAAGCAAGAAACGCGACAGCGAGTAGAGCATAGTATTGACCATTTCGCAGAAAACTATAGTAAACTGACTTTAGATAAGTCGGGCGAGCCGGCGAATAAATTAACCGCTAAATTAGTCAAACATTTTAGTGATACTGATGAGACCGAGTTAACGACCGCTGTGTTGATTGTCAATAAAGGAGATTTGCCACCTTGGAAAATACGCTCGGAAAAAGCTCTGTTAGCTGATGATGGCAGCGCTATTTTTATGCAAGGCAAAGTGTTTATAGACAGAGAAGCAGTGAAAAATGTACGTGGAGTGCATATCAAAACCAGTGAATTACATATACAACCCAAAAAAGATTATGCAGAAACAGCAGAGTGGGCTGAGTTAGTAACTGGTTTAAATACTCTTTCAGGTGTGGGGTTGAAACTTGTATATAAAGACCCTATTTATATAGAATTATTGGCAGATGTAAAAGGTAAACATGTTTATAAGTAAATGGTTTTTGAGCCTCTTTTTGTTAGCAAATATAGGCTTTAGCTCAGTCGCTTTTGCCCTAAAAGGGGATAATAAAGAGCCTATTTCTATTGAGTCTAATGCAGGCTTTTATGATGAAAAAAATGGTGTGAGTACCTATACGGGTGAGGTAGTTATTGTGCAAGGAAGTATGCGCATAGAAGCCGATAAAGTCGTGGTTTCTTTGAATGATCGGCAAATAGAAAAAATTGTAGCCACAGGTAAGCCTGTTAAATATAAGCAGCAACCCAGTGAAGGTGCGGAATATATGCATGGTCATGCTTTAACGGCTGAATATTACCCTGAAACTGAAATCCTGATTATGTTGCAAGAAGCGATTGTATGGCAAGGCAAAAATAGCACAAAGAGTGAGCGTATAGAATATAACCGTATCAGTGAAGTACTAAGAGCAGGTGATAATAACTCCGCTAAAAAACGGGTAAAAATTGTGTTTCAACCTAAAGGTAGTAAGTAATTCATCATGGCCGTTCTTGCAGCAAAAAAAATTGGTAAAGCATACTCTAAGAGGACTGTGGTTAATGAGGTCTCTCTACATGTGAATAGTAATGAAATTGTCGGTTTACTGGGGCCTAACGGAGCAGGGAAAACCACAAGTTTTTATATGCTAGTCGGTTTAGTGCGTGCCGATGCGGGGAGTATTTTTTATGATGATAAAGATATTACTCAGTATCCCATGCATAGCCGTGCAAAAATGGGCGTGGGGTATTTACCTCAAGAAGCGTCTATTTTTAGAAAGCTCAGTGTTGAAGATAATTTACGTGCCGTTTTAGAGTTAAGAGATGATTTGAATGCAGGGCAGGTGGAACTTTGTATTGATGAATTATTGACTGAATTTAGTATTACGCATATTCGTAAAAATATAGGCATGGGCTTGTCAGGTGGAGAGCGGCGCAGAGTCGAAATTGCACGCGCTTTAGCGACTGACCCTGAGTTTATTTTATTAGATGAACCTTTTGCAGGCGTAGACCCTATTTCTGTGATTGAGATCCAAAAGATTATTGCGCATTTAAAAGATAGAAATATTGGGGTATTAATTACCGAACATAATGTGCGCGAAACCTTAGGGATTTGTGATCGTGCTTATATTTTAAATGCAGGTGAGGTGATTGCTGAAGGAACGGCGGAGGATATTATTGCCAATGAAGAAGTGCGACGTGTTTATCTCGGTGAGAACTTTAGCCTTTAAAAGGAGAAGTATGATGAAATATAAAGAGTTATACATTTTGCTGGTAGAGTCTTTGTTTTATGCAACTCGCGGAGTAGCGCAAGCCTTATGAAGCAGTCCTTACAGCTGCGCATGGGGCAGCAGTTATCCATGACACCGCAATTGCAGCAAGCGATTAAATTGTTGCAATTATCCACATTAGATTTACAGCAAGAAATACAGCAAGCCTTAGATTCAAATATGATGCTTGAAGTGACGGAAGAGGAAGGCTCTTCCTTAAATGAACAGCAAGTGGTTGAAGATAAAAAAGATACGACAGACCAAATGGGGAGTGAAGGCTCACAGACGGATCTGCCTGATGAATTGCCTACCGATAGTTCTTGGGAGGATGTATTCGATTCTATACAGCCGAATTCAACACCGACTTTAGCCGCGGAAATACCTGATTTTGAAGTTCAACGCAGTAAATCTGAAAGCTTACAAGAATACCTAACATGGCAAATGGAAATGCTACCCTTTACTGAAAAGGACAGGGCGATTGCCATGGCGATTATTGATGCAGTCGATATGGATGGGTATTTAAATACGCCTGCTGATGATATTTACCAACCTTTAATTGAGGGATTAGGGGCGCAAGAAGAATTAGAACCATTAGAAAAAGAAGAGTTTTTAGCTGTTTTACATAGAGTTCAGCGTTTTGACCCGCCAGGGGTTGCGGCAGAAAATTTACAAGATTGTCTGCGTTTACAGTTATTGCAGCTTGAAGAGACAACGCCTTTTAGGGCTAAGGCATTAAGGTTGGTTGAAGATTTTTTGGATTTATTAGCAGGGCAGGAGCGGATTAAATTAATACGCCGCTTAGATGTTTCAGAAAGTGATTTAAACGCAGTTATTGCTTTAGTTCGCTCTTTGGATCCAAGGCCAGGACGCTCTATAGAAGAATCTGAGTCTGAATATATTATTCCTGACTTATTCGTATCTAAAGTAGAGGGTGAATGGCGGGTTGAGTTAAACCCTGATATTGCGCCTAAATTAAGAGTTAATCCTTTATATTCTGCATTGATTAAACGTGCGGATAATAGTAAAGATAACACCAGCATGAAAGAGCATCTACAGGAAGCACGTTGGTTTATTAAAAGTTTACACAGCCGTAATGATACCCTGTTGCGTGTAGGGCGTAGTATTATTGCCAAGCAAATAGAGTTTCTTGAGCATGGTGCGATTGCGATGAAGCCGATGGTCTTAAGAGATATTGCTGAAGAGCTAGAGCTACATGAGTCCACTATTTCACGGGTGACCACACAAAAATATATGCACTTACCTAGCGGTGTTATTGAATTTAAATACTTTTTTTCTAGTCATGTCGCGACATCAGCAGGTGGAGAATGTTCGGCAACGGCCATTAGAGCGTTTATTCAGGAGTTAGTGGGTAATGAAAACCCCGCTAAACCTTTAAGTGATAATAAAATCGCAGGCTTATTAGAAGAAAAAGGAATTCAGGTGGCAAGACGTACGATAGCAAAGTATCGCGAAGCAATCTCTATTCCATCATCCAGCCAAAGAAAGCGGCTTTTGTAAGAAGGTAGTATATAATATACTTCACGCGGCGAGAGTGCCGAGCGGAGTATTTAGTTATTTATTTTGAAAATTATTAGGAGTTAAATCTATGCAAGTTAGCGTAACAGGTCGTCACGTTGAAGTCACAGCAGCAATGAAGCAACACGTTGAAGAGAAAATTGGTAAATTAAAACGTCATTTTGATAATGTAACTGATGTTCATGTCATTTTAACAGTAGAAAAGCTAGAGCAAAAAGCAGAAGCAACCGTACAGGTTAGCGGTGCAAAATTATTTGCGGATGATGTACAAGCAGATATGTATGCAGCAATCGATAATATGGTTGATAAATTAGACCGTCAAATTATTAAGCATAAAGAAAAAACTCAATCTCACCGCTAGCTTTAGCGGCTTGTCGAAAAATAAAAGTCGCAGCTTGTGACAATATTTTTGCATTAAGGTGAAAAGCAACGAAGAATAGTGTTTCTATTCTTCGTTCGCTCAATACAGAGTGTGTGATTGTAAATTAAGAAACAGCGAAACTAGGATTTTGGGTCGCTGAGTTTATGACAAAAAATTTTAAATACTGCTTGCTGGGAGTGCAGCTAAGCAGTATTGTTCAGTTGTTTGATTGATGTCTTGAGGCGGCAATCAACCTAGGTGTTTGATGATATTATCAGGCTTGTGTCGATGACAATGTTCATCTTTTGCTTGCCAGAAAAAAAGGATAGATATGCAAATTAGTAGACCGCAAGATCATTCAGAATTAAATTTAGAGCACATTATTAATGATTTAGATAGTGGTGCTTTGTATAAAGCGCGGAGTCATTTGCATAATCTGTTTCCCACTGAAATCGCTTTATTGCTGAGATCCTTACCCATGGATTATCGCTATCAGATTTGGGATATTTTAGCACCTGAAGCTATGGGGCAAGTATTAGCCGCATTACAAGGTGAAGTGCGTATTGGTCTTATTGAGCATAGTTCTTCATCAAACTTAGTGGAGGCAGTGAGTGAGCTAGCACCTGGGGAGATCGCTGATTTAATTGGTGATTTTCCAGACGAAGTAAGGCAAAAAGTTCTTAAGAATGAGGGCGGGAGTCGTCTTGAGGCTGCGCTATCTTATGATGGGCATACAGCAGGACGGTTGATGAGTATGGATGCTCTGACTGTTCGCAGTGATGCAACGGTCGATGCTGTTTTAAAGTACCTACGTGCACAAGACAAAATGCCAGCTAATATGGATAGCTTGGTGGTGATTGATAAAAATGAACAATACCAAGGTATGGTAGCGGTGGCGACTATTTTGACCACCGAGCCACAAGAAAGTATTACCAATATAATGGATGCTTCTGAAGCGATTCCTACTAATATGCCTGTTTCAGAAGTGGCGGCTATTTTTGAGCATCAAGAAATTTTGTCCGCGGCTGTTGTCGATAATAGTAAGGTGGTTGGGCGGATTACATTAGAAGAAGTACTGGATGTGATTCGAGAAGAAGCGGAACACGCGGTTTTAACTTCTGCGGGTTTAGATGAAGAGCATGATTTATTTGCACCCGTGATGGTCAGTGCGAAACGCCGAGCAGTTTGGCTAGCGGTTAATTTATTTACCGCATTTTTAGCCTCTTGGGTGATTGGTTTATTTGAAGCGACTATTGATCAAATTGTGGCTTTAGCGGTCTTAATGCCTGTGGTTGCAAGTATGGGCGGCATTGCAGGAAGTCAAACATTAACTTTGGTGATTCGTGGTTTAGCACTGCATCAAATATCTGCTTCTAATGCGATGCAATTTTTGTTTAAAGAGCTGGCTGTCGGTGCTGTTAACGGTGTCGTTTGGTCGATAGTCGTAGCTATGATTGCAGCGGCTTGGTTTTCTAATGTGCCATTAGGGGTTATGTTAGGTGGCGCGATGATCATTAATTTAAGTTGTGCAGCAGTCGCTGGGGTGTTAATTCCTTTATTCTTACATAAGAAAGGAATAGATCCAGCGTTAGCGGGTGGGGTGTTATTAACCACCGTGACTGATGTGATTGGCTTTATGTCATTTTTAGGTTTAGCGACAATCTTTTTGTTGGCTTAAGCAGTGCGAAGTATAGAGTAAAAAATTAATAATTGAGGAAAGAAAAATGAGTATGAAAAAATCACCTTTAGTGGTCGCGGTAGGCACAACATTATTATCAGGTCTAGCAGTGAGTACGGCGAGTGCCGAGGCAATTGAATCAGGTATTTCTCCTTTTGCCATGACCGAGCTAAGCGATGGTTATATGCAACTAGCAAAAGCAGATAAAGACCAAGGCGCAAGCAAAATGAAAGAAGGTGCTTGTGGTGAAGGACAGTGTGGTGCAAGTATGATAAAAGCGGGTGCTTTAGAAAAAACAGCGGAAGGTAAATGTGCAGGTAATAAGCCTATGCCGAATGCTAAAAAAGGCGCAGCGAAAGCGATGGAAGGAAAATGTGGTGAAGGGAAGTGCGGTAGCAGCATGAAATAATTAGCTTATTGTCAGCTATATTGGCTGATAATAAATTTTAAAACCTCATAAAGTGCGGAAATATATGCATTTTATGGGGTTTTTTTTTGTCTATTATGAGGTGTTTTTTGGCTGCGGCAAAGAGGGGGGTTGTTAGTTATTTTTTATTAGAATTTAATTATATAGTTATAGTGATAAATTACTTTAAGTTAGAAAGTTAAATAACTGATAGCTAGAGATATTTTTTTTAATAAAAAAAATAAGCCTAAGTCATTGGCAAAAAAAGGGAAATTATTTGTAATGTATCTTGACTATCGAATGCGAGAAAACTATAGTCTACGCGTGGTGGTGAGAAGTGGTGAGAAATGGTTTTTTCGGGAAAGTTTAGTCGCTAAAGGGGAAAAAAGTGTTCAGGGGGGTTACAGCAGTTAATTTAGATGCGAAAGGACGGCTTGCTATTCCGACTCGATACCGAGAGGAATTACAGGACTGTTGTGAGCGTCAGTTAATTGTCACCGTTGCCATTAATGAAAAATGCAAAGGCGAGCCAGGTTGCTTATGGTTATATCCTTTACCTGAATGGGAAAAATTAGAACTCACTGTGAGTAAACTCTCTACTTTAAATAAAATGGCGGGTCGATTACGTCGTTTCTTGGTTGGAAATGCCACAGAAACTGAAATGGATGGGCAGGGGCGCTTGTTACTTCCTGAGAAGTTAAGGTCATTTGCCAGTATGGAAAAAAAGCTCGTTTTAGTCGGGCAATTGAATAAATTTGAAATTTGGAATGAAGATGCTTGGAATGCTAAAGAAAGTGAATGGATGAATGCCGATGATGACGATAATGACTTGGCAGAACTTGCTAATTTGTCTTTTTAAAAAAGGGAATTAGTATATGCATTTACCCGTATTATTTAATGAAGCTTTACGTGAGTTATTGATAAAGCCTGACGGTATTTATCTGGACTGTACTTTTGGACGAGGTGGGCACAGCAAGGGCATACTGGATCAATTAGGTGAAAAAGGTCAGTTACTTGCCTTTGATAGAGATTTAGATGCGATTAATTCCGAGTTTGCACAAGAATTATTAAAAGATTCACGTTTTCAGTTGGAACATTGTTGTTTTTCACAGTTACAAGCGCAATTGGAAAAGCGTGGCTGGCTAGGCAAAGTGGATGGTATTTTGATGGATTTTGGCGTGTCATCGCCACAACTGGATAATGCCGAACGTGGTTTTAGCTTTATGAGTGATGGTCCTTTAGATATGCGTATGGATTGTAGTTCAGGGCTTTCTGCTGCAGATTGGTTAGCAACAGTCTCTGAACAAGATCTAGTACAAGTCTTATTTGACTATGGAGAAGAGCGTTTCGCCCGTAGAGTAGCTAATGCCGTGGTGACGCAGCGTGTGGAACAGCGCTTAGAAACGACTAAGCAGTTTGCCGACTTAGTGGTAGAGGCAATACCGTTTAAAGAAAAACATAAACACCCAGCAACACGTAGTTTTCAAGCAGTACGTATTGCAGTGAATAGTGAGTTGGAAGAAATAAAAACCGTGTTAGAGCTTGCTGTTAATGCGCTCAATAGTGGGGGACGTATGGTCGCTATTTCATTTCATTCATTAGAAGATAGAATTGTTAAGCGATTTATTAGAGATGAATCCAGAGGGAAATATAACCCGACAAAATTACCCATGCAAGCAGCCGAGTTAGCCGCCATTAGATTGAACAAATGCGGCAAGACGATTAAGGCGAGTGCTGAGGAATTACAAACAAATCCAAGAGCGCGTAGTGCCGTGATGCGTGTTGCTGAACGTAAGTAGTGATGCAAAAAATTTTAGTCAGTGTGTTGTTAGTGTCGTGTATAGGCTCTGGGCTTGCCGTTATTTATGCTAAGCACCACTCGCGTTTGAAGTTTAAAGAGATGCAGCGACTAGAACATGCCTTAAATGAACTAGATATTAGTTGGGAGCGCTTAACATTAGAAGAAAAAATGCTCTCTGAACATAATCGCGCGGAAAGAAAGGCGCGTAAGAATATGGGTTTAATTGACTTAGATAGAAAGGCAATTGTGTATATACAGCTGTAATTATGTTGAAACCAAAACAGAAATATACACAAAAAAAAGCAGATAAGTTTTTGGGTAGAAGGAAATTAATCTTTGCCTTGATGATTTGTGCTGTGGTTTCGCTGGTACTTAAAGCGGCACAGTTACAGCTTTTAGACACTCAGTTTTTGCAAAAAGAGGCACGTGCTAGGCATGCGGGTAGTGTTAAGTTAGCGGCTTATAGAGGAAGAATTAAAGATAGGCATGGCGAAAGTCTTGCGGTCAGTGCGCCCGTCAAAACAATTTCAGCTAACCCTCAGTATTGTCGTTTAAAAAAGGGTGAAAAGCCTAATAAACGTTGTTTACAGCTGAATAAAGAGAAATTGAAGCAACTGGCTAGTTTATTATCTTTACCCTTAGCTAAGGTAGAAAAGGCATTTGATACCAAAAGTCATAAGCAGTTTGTTTATTTAAAAAAACGTGTCGATCCTTTTTTGACACAGCAAGTGAAAAATTTGAAATTGCCAGGGGTTCAGTATGAAAGTGCTTTTAAGCGCTTTTACCCATCAGGTGAAGAGACAGCGCATTTATTGGGTTTTACCAATATGAGCGATCAAGGTCAAGAAGGGCTAGAGTTGCAATATAATTCTACTCTGCAAGGCATTGCAGGCAGTAAACGAGTGATTCGTGATGGCACTAGGCGAGCGATTGCACATGATGTAGAGAGTATTAAAGAGCCTGTTGCTGGGCAGGATTTGATTTTAAGTATTGATGAGCGTTTACAGTATTTAGCGTATCGAGAATTAAAAACAGGTTTTGTAAAGAACCAAGCAAAAGCAGCTACATTAGTGATGTTGGAGGCTGAAACGGGCAATATATTGGCAATGGTGAATCAGCCATCATTTAATCCGAATACGCGAAAAAGGTTAAATAAATCTATTTATCGTAATAAAGCAGTGACGGATCAGTTTGAACCTGGTTCAACAGTGAAACCCTTGGTCGTTGCGGCAGCCTTAGAAGGGGGGTATATCACGGATGATCAATTGTTTACGACTGAACCTATGCGCTTAAATCGCAGGACGGTACGTGATGGGCATCATTACGGCACGCTGACTTTAGGAGGTGTGCTCAAAAAATCAAGTAATGTGGCGGCAACGAAAATTGCCTTATCTATGCCGCCTGAGTATTTTTGGAATTTTTATTATTCAGTAGGTTTTGGGCGTTCTCCAGGGCTAAGGTTTCCGAGTGAAACGAGTGGGGCATTACCAGACTATACAGGTTGGAGTAACTTTGAGCATGCAACCTTATCATTTGGATATCACCTTGCTGTCTCGGCTTTGCAATTAGCGCGGGCTTATACGATTTTTGCTGATGATGGCCTATTGCATTCAGTGAGCTTACTTAAGCGTGAGCATGATGACTATGCGGAGCGTATTATTTCGCCAGAAGTAGCGATTAAAGTACGTACGATGATTGAGGAAGTGGTGAAAAAGGGCGGTACTGCTCAAAGAGCCAGAGTCAGTGGTTATCGAGTGGCTGGTAAAACAGGAACCGCGAAAAAATCAGGTAAAGGTGGCTATACAGATGATTATTTATCTATTTTTGTCGGTATGGCTCCCGCAAGTGACCCTAAATTGATTATTGTCGTGATGGTCGATTCACCACAGGCAGGTGAATATTACGGGGGACAAGTCGCAGGGCCTATTTTTTCTAAGGTCATGGGGGGCGCATTACGTATTTTAAAAATAGCGCCTGATGAAGAACAAAGTATGTCCGTCTTATTAAGTAAAGATTGAGATGCATTTAGCTGAATTATTATTAGGTTTTGCTGATGTACAAGCAGAAACTGACGTAGAAATTACGCAGATTAGCTTAGATAGTCGAGAGATTATTCAAGGCGGGGTGTTTTTTGCCGTCGCAGGTGCTGAGCAGCATGGCTTATGTTTTGCTAAGCAGGTGCAGCAGCAAGGTGCGCTAGCGATTGTTTATGATCCCGCTAAGCAAGGTGAGCAATTAGCGCAAAGTATCACAGGTATTGCCTTATATGCCGTAGAAGAATTAGCGAGCAAATTAGCGGAGATAGCGGCTAAATTTTATGCTTATAGTGCGATACCGCTTAAGCTTATTGGTATTACGGGGACAAATGGCAAAACCTCATGTAGTCAGTTTTTAGCACAAGCGCTGGAACATACTGCACTGATTGGTACATTAGGGTGGGGGTGCTATGCAAGCTTGCATAACACTCTTAATACTACGCCAGATGCTTTTAATTTACATAAGATTCTTGCCCAGTTTGTGCAACAAGGTATTGAAAATGTAGCGATGGAAGTTTCCTCGCACGGCTTGCAGCAGGGGCGTGTTAATTCCCTTAGTTTTCAAGGTGTTGTTTTTAATAATTTGAGTCGAGATCACTTAGATTATCACGGCAATATGGAGGCTTATTTTCAAGTGAAGTTACGCTTGATGCAGTGGCCAGCGTTACAGTTTGTAGTGCTTAACTTAGATGATGATTATGCAGGGCGTGTTTTGCAGGCGGTGGCTGAGGATGTAACAGTCGTCACTTATAGTTTGCAGAATAAAATAGATAGCAGGGCTGAGAGTCTGAATGCGAGCAATGTTCAATACAGCATGGCTGGGATATGCTGTGATGTGTCTTGGCAGGGAGAGCAAGTAAGTTTATCGCTGCCTTTGCTAGGCGATTTTAATTTACAGAATAGTTTAGCGGTCATAGCGGTGATGCTACTGATGGGTAAGTCACTGACTGAATGTTGTCATGCTATGAACAGTATTAAAGCGGTTATAGGGCGTATGGAATGCTTTCAAGGCTCAGTAGGAAAGCCTTTGTTAGTGGTTGATTACGCGCATACTCCTGATGCTTTAAAGCAAGTGTTGTCAACTTTAAGACGGCATTGCGAAAATAACTTAAGCGTTGTTTTTGGCTGCGGGGGGGATAGAGATAAAGGCAAGCGTCAGGAAATGGGACGGATTGCGGCAGAATTAGCGGATACAGTCATTGTGACGGATGATAACCCACGCTTTGAAGAGCCAACAGATATTATTGACGATATTATTGCAGGGCTTATGACAGATAGTTTAAACGTTATTAATGATAGAAAGTCGGCGATTGAATATGCCATTAAGCATGCAGCAGAGCAAGATATTGTGCTAATTGCAGGTAAAGGGCATGAAGATTATCAAGATTTAAAAGGCGTTAAACAGCCTTTTAGTGATCGTGAGATTGTGCAGGAGTTATTAGTTTAATGATCGCGATGAGTCTGAATGACATAGCGGTTTGCGTTGATGGGCAATTGCAGGGTGAAAACTTAGACATTACAGGCGTAGGAATAGACACGCGTGCCTTAAAGGCGGGTGATTTATATATTGCTATTCGCGGCGAACAGTTTGATGGGCATGATTTTCTTGCCCAAGCGGAAGCCGCAGGTGCGCGAGCAGTGATTGTAGCTGAATTAATGCAAACGGCATTGCCGCAAATTATTGTTAAGGATACACGACTTGCACTAGCAGAATTAGCCGCTGCAGTACGTGAAAAAGCACAAGTCACTGTGTGTGCAATGACGGGGAGTAACGGTAAAACAACGGTCAAAGAAATGATTGCGGCTATTTTATCTGTGCAAGCGTCGGTGTTATTTACCGCAGGTAATTTTAATAATGAGATTGGCGTACCGTTGACCTTATTACGCCTGACTGAGCAACATCAATATGCTGTGATAGAAATGGGCGCTAATCACCAAGGTGAAATTGCTTATTCTTGTCAGTATGCAAAACCTGATGTAGCGATTATTAATAATGTCGGTGCGGCACATATAGAAGGCTTTGGCAGCCTTGCGGGGGTCGCACAGGCGAAAGCAGAAATTATTCAAGCCTTAAGCGCAGACGGCGTGGCGATTTTAAATGCTGATGATGTATTTTTTTCGCAGTGGCAGGCACTCGCAGGCGAGCGTAAGCTTATTTCTTTTGGCTTGCAAAATTCTGCCGATGTGACGGCAGAGAATATAAGTATCCAGCTAGAGGGTTTGCAATTTAAAACCGAGTTTGAATTAATTGCCAATCAGCAGCGAGTCTTAATTAATTTGGGCTTAGCAGGTGAGCATAATGTGCTTAATGCACTTGCAGCAAGTGCGGCTTGTTTAGCTTTAGGGATAGCATTAGAACAAATTCAGCAAGGCTTGCAACAGGTAAAAGCTGTGCAAGGGCGATTGCAGTTATGTGCAAGCGCGGCGGGAAATAAAATTATTAATGATACTTACAATGCTAACCCTGCTTCCTTAGAGGTTGCTTTGCAAGTTTTACAAAAATGTGCGACGCAGCGATGGGTTGTTTTAGGGGCTTTTGGCGAACTAGGTGACGACAGTATGCAGTGTCATCGTGATATGGGAGAGCAGATTAAGCAAGCAGGTGTCACGCGTTTATTTGCAGTGGGTGAGCTGGCGAAATATAGCGTCAAAAGTTTTGGGAAGGGGGCTGATTATTTCAGCACAAAAGAAGAATTGATAACAGCTTTACAACAAGCAATAACAGCTGAGGTTGTGATATTGGTCAAAGGATCAAGGGCACAGAAAATGGAAACCGTAGTTAACGCCTTAATAGGTCAAGCAGGAAACTAAGCATGTTATTGTATTTATTTGAGTATTTAAGCCAGTTTGACTCAGGCTTTAGTGTGTTTCAGTATTTAACACTACGTGGAATTATGGGCGCTTTAACGGCCTTATTAATCTCGTTTATTGTCGGTCCTACAATGATTCGGCGTTTAAGTAATAAGAATATAGGGCAAAGCGTACGTGAAGACGGGCCTGAAAGTCACTATGAAAAAGCGGGTACACCCACAATGGGGGGAACCTTAATTTTAGTGAGTGTAGCGATTAGCACCTTGCTTTGGGGGAATTTAGAAAATAGTTATGTTTGGGTGGCTTTATTGGTCACTTTAACTTTTGGGGTAATCGGTTTTGTGGATGATTATAAGAAAATAAAACTAGGCAATAGCGATGGCTTATCGGCGCGGTCGAAGTTTTTTTGGCAGTCAGTATTTGCTTTAACAGCCGCCTTATTTTTATTTAATACCACCGAGGTTCCCGCAGAAACACAGTTTATTGTGCCCTTTTTTAAAGATATTATTATTGATATGGGCTGGGCTTATGTGGTGCTCACCTATTTTGTGATTGTCGGTACCAGTAATGCGGTGAATTTAACCGATGGGCTGGATGGCTTGGCTATTTTGCCGACGGTTATGGTAGCAGGCGCATTGGCTATTTTTGCTTATTTAACAGGGCATGCAACTTTTGCAGAGTATTTGGCGATTCCCTATATTCCTAGAGCAGGAGAGATGGTGATTTTTTGTGCTGCTTTAGTGGGTGCTGGTTTGGGCTTTTTGTGGTTTAACGCATATCCTGCGATGGTATTTATGGGAGATGTGGGGGCTTTGGCTTTAGGGGCTGCTTTAGGTATTGTTGCGGTCTTGGTGAGACAAGAAATTGTATTGGTTATTATGGGCGGTATTTTTGTGATGGAAACCGTATCAGTCATTATGCAAGTTGCCTCGTTTAAATTAACAGGTAAACGTATTTTTAGAATGGCCCCTATACATCATCATTTTGAATTAAAAGGTTGGCCAGAGCCACGGGTGATTGTTAGGTTTTGGATTATTACATTTATTCTAGTGTTAGTGGGTTTATCAACATTGAAATTGAGATAGCAGATGAATAATGACGCAATATTAGAGCTTCTGGAAAAGCAGTTTTCTCTCAAGCCTGACAGTGCGAAAGTACTGGTTGTTGGTTTAGGTAAGACAGGTCTATCTGTGGCTTATTATTTGCGCCATTTAGGGATACAGTTTGCCATTGTTGATAGTCGTAAAAAACCACCTTATAACGATGAGTTATTAGCAGAAATGCCCGATGTTGCGGTTTTTACGGGTGGATTTGAGCCCACAGTCTTTGCTGTTGCAACGCATATTATCGTCAGCCCTGGGGTGTCGATGGAAGAGCCTATGATTCAGCAGGCAATTGCGCAAGGAGTACAGCCATTAAGTGATATTGATTTATTTGCTTGTTCGGTAACTGAGCCAGTCGTGGCGATTACTGGGTCAAATGGTAAAAGTACGGTGACGACTATGTTGGGACAAATGGTCAAAGCAGCAGGAAAAAAAGTAGCTGTCGGTGGGAATTTAGGGACGCCTGCTTTAGATTTGTTGACGGAGCAGGCAGAAATATATATATTAGAGCTATCTAGCTTCCAGCTTGAGCGGACAAGTCAGTTAAATGCAGTGGCCGCAACGGTATTGAATGTGTCTCCTGATCATCTGGATAGATACGCAAGTCTGGATGAGTATGCCGTAGAAAAACAAAAAGTCTTTCGTGGTAATGGGGTGATGTTAATTAATGCAGACTGCCCTTATGCTGCAAAGATGTTGGAAACAGCTCAAGCTAGGGAGCAAATTACTTTTGGTTTACAGAAAGATGCAGATTTTGGTGTCATTACCAGTACAGGGGGTGAATCACTGGCTTTTCAAGGAACAGAGATACTGCCCGTCAATAAGCTATTAGTCAGTGGTGTGCATAATCAAGCAAATGCACTCGCCGCCTTAGCATTAGGCAAAGTTATCGGGTTGCCAGAAGCTGCAATGTGTCATGCCTTGCGCCAGTATAAAGGCTTAAAGCATAGAGTAGAGTTTATAGCGAATATTGATGGTGTTAATTGGATTAATGACTCTAAAGCCACGAATGTAGGCGCATGTATTGCGGCTCTGGAAGGTTTTGAGCAGGAAAGTGTTATTTTGATTGCAGGTGGTGATGCTAAAGGCGCGGATATGAGTGATTTAGTCCCTGTTCTGAAAGAAAAAGTGAAAGCCTTATTGTTGATAGGTAAAGACGGGGTCTTAATTAAACAAGTGATTGATGGCTGCATTGCAGTGCTTGAAGTTGCGACTATTAAAAAAGCGGTCAAGCAAGCCGCTAAACTTGCGCAGTCGGGAGACACTGTTTTGTTATCACCTGCTTGTGCCAGTTTAGATCAGTTTGCGAATTACCAAGAAAGAGGCTCTCGCTATATTTCAGAAGTGAAGAGATTAGAAAAATGATTGCGCTAGATCGATTAACAGCCCAATTAGAAAGCCTAAGAGAGGAAACGTTTTATTATGATACTGCGTTAGTTATTGCGGGTTTTGCACTGTTGATTATTGGCTATTTGATGGTCACATCAGCGGGCTTGGATTTAGGGGTAAGAAAACAAGGGAATGAATTTCATTACCCCTTAAGACAGTTGATACATATTATTATCGGTTTAATTGCAGCAGTCATTGTTTTTATGGTGCCGATGGAGTTGTGGGAAAAGTCAGCACAATTATTGTTTTTTATCGGCTTGCTGTTGCTGGTGTTAGTGTTGATTCCAGGTTTGGGCATTAAGGTTAATGGCAGTATGCGCTGGTTGTCGATTGCTGGCGTGCGTATACAAGTTTCTGAGGCAATGAAATTTAGTGTGGTGATTTATATCGCTAGTTTTGTTGCGCATCACCATGATTTTGTCAAACAGTCTGTGTACGGTTTAGTTAAACCCTTGCTACTGTTATCTGTGGCTTGTGCTTTATTATTAAAAGAGCCTGATATGGGTTCAGCGGTTGTGGTGTTTGTGATTGCCTTAGGCATTATGTTTTTAAGCGGCGCACGTATGCAGCAATTTTTATTATTGCTGTTAGCGGCGGTAGTCGCTGGTGTGATTGCAATTTCTGTCTCAGGCTATCGTATGCGGCGAGTTACCAGTTTTTGGGAACCATGGAAAGACCCTTATGGTGATAGCTTTCAATTAGTACAAGCGCTGATGTCCTTTGGGCGGGGTGAATGGTTTGGGGTGGGTTTAGGCAGTGGTGTACAGAAACTGACTTATTTACCTGAAGCGCATACTGATTTTTTATTTTCAGTCTTAGCGGAAGAGTTAGGTTTTATCGGTGTATTAACCGTCATTACTTTGTTTGCAGTGATTGTGTGGCGCGCCTTTGTGATTGGGATTCTTGCCGAAGAACTTAATCAGAAATTTCCTGCTTTTACCGCTTATGGGCTGGGTATATGGTTTGCTTTTCAATCCTTTGTCAATATGGGGGTTAATATGGGCTTATTACCGACTAAAGGCTTAACCTTACCCTTTATGAGCTATGGTGGGGGCAGTATGATTATTATGTGTTGTGCGATGGCTGTGCTATATCGTATTAATAGTGAAATGCAAGTTTTAAGAATTGCAAAGGAAAAAAAGTATGCCTAAAAGTATTGTGATTATGGCAGGTGGTACAGGAGGGCATGTGTTTCCCGCTTTAGCTGTTGCACATTATTTTCTGGAGCAAGGCTGGAATGTCAGCTGGGTTGGCACAGATAAAGGCATGGAGAACCGTGTTGTTGCAGAAAATAATATAGACATAGATCGTCTTAGTGTGAATGGTTTGCGTGGTAAAGGCGGCTTAGCGCTTTTAAAAATGCCGAGTATGCTGCTTAAAACTTGCTTGCAAGCCAGAGCTATTTTTAAACAAAGAAAGCCTAATGTTGTGTTGGGCATGGGCGGTTTTGTCGCAGGGCCTGGTGGTGTGATGGCAAAGCTGATGGGGATTCCCTTAGTGATCCACGAACAAAATAGAATTCCAGGCACAACGAATCGATTATTATCGAGATTTGCCACAAAAGTATTACAAGCGTTTCCGAATAGTTTTACCGCAGAAAAAAAAGCGGTTTTTACGGGCAACCCTTTACGTAAAGAATTTATCGCACAGCAGTCTGTTGAAGCAGCGCATAAAAAGAACCTACAGTTATTAGTGATGGGGGGTAGTTTAGGGGCGCAGCGTTTAAACGAGCTTGTGCCTGAGGCGATTGCACAGTTGCAAGAGGTAGAAGTGCATCATCAAACAGGTGAGGCAATGCAACAACAAGTCGCGGATGCTTACCAACAAAGTGGGATTGAAGCAGAAACAACGGCTTTTATCAGCGATGTCGTGGCTGCGTATCGTCGTGCCGATATTGTGATTTGTCGAGCAGGAGCAATGACGGTTAGTGAAGTAGCGGCAATGGGTTTACCGAGTATTTTGATACCTTATCCGTACGCGATTGATGATCACCAAACGGCTAATGCCCAGTATTTAGTCGAGGCAGGTGCCGCGGTGATGATCAATCAAAAAGAGTTAACGGCAATAGAACTAGTGACCCAGATTAAATATTGTATAGAACATAAAGAGATGATGGCAAAAGCGGCAAAACAATGTGCTAAATTAAATGCAACTGAAGGTGTTGCAGCGCAATGTCGATTGGTGGTGAGATGAAAATACCTGAAAATTTAATTATTCGTCAACCTTTAGGAGATATACAGCGCATTCATTTTGTGGGTGTTGGTGGCACAGGCATGAGTGGTATTGCTGAAGTTTTATCCAACCAAGGCTATCAAGTTTCAGGTTCAGATATAAAAGCAGGGCCTGTCACGCAACGCTTAGAACAAGCAGGTGTCAAAATTTTTATTGGGCATGATGCGGAAAATATTAACGGTGTCGATGTGGTGGTGACATCAACCGCAGTGAACAAGCAAAACCCTGAAGTCAAAAGAGCGTATGAAACGCGTATTCCTGTGATTCCACGTGCAGAAATGTTAGCCGAGTTAATGCGCTTTCGCTTTGGTATCGCGGTAGCAGGCACACATGGCAAAACCACGACCACTAGTTTAGCGGCCAGTATTCTAGGTGAAGCAGGCTTAGATCCGACCTTTGTGATTGGTGGGCGATTAAACAGTGTGGGAACCAATGCACAACTGGGACAAGGTCGGTACTTAGTTGCTGAAGCAGATGAAAGTGATGCTTCCTTTTTACATTTACAGCCGATGATTGCGGTGGTGACGAATATTGATCAAGATCACATGGAAACCTATGAAGGTAGCTTTACGCGTTTAAAAGATACCTTTATCGAGTTTTTACATCATCTGCCTTTTTATGGTTTGGCAGTGATGTGTATTGATGATGAAGGCGTGCGTGAAGTACTGGAGCATATCTCTAAGCCCATTAGAACGTATGGAATGAGGGAGGGTGCTGATGTTCGTGCGGTCGAGATCAAACAACAGGGAATGCGTACTTCATTTTTAGTGCAACGTTGGGATGGGCATAAAGATATTCAAGTGACTTTGAATATGCCAGGTCTGCATAATATGTTAAATGCTTTGGCTGCGATTGTCATTGCCACTGAATTAAATGTGGATGATGCAGCGATTATAAAAAGTTTAGCGAATTTTAGTGGGGTAGGGCGACGCTTTCAACTCAATGGTGAAGTCGCATTGCCACAAGGTGCGGTGACTTTAGTGGATGATTATGGACACCACCCTAGAGAAGTGACAGCAACTTTATCGGCACTTAAGCAAGCATGGCCAGAAAAGCGCAAAGTGGTGGTTTTTCAGCCGCATCGCTACTCCAGAACGCGCGATTTATTTGAAGATTTTGTGCATGCATTATCGGATATTGATGTCTTAATTTTATTAGAAGTGTATGCGGCAGGTGAAGAGCCGATGGCGGGAGCAGATGGGCGCGCGCTGAGTCGTGCTATTCGTATTCGTGGGCAAGTGGATCCTGTGTTTGTGGAAAATATAGCGGATCTTGCGCAAATATTAGTAGGTATTTTACAAGCGGGTGATGTTCTGCTGACGATGGGGGCAGGAAATGTGGGGCATATTGCCTCTGAGTTACCGCAGCAATTAGCTGAATTAATAAAAAAATGACGTCTGAAATAGTAGCTTTACGTGGGCAGTTACTCGAAAATGAGTTACTTGCTAAATATACAAGTTGGCGGGTCGGCGGTAAAGCTGAACGTATGTATATACCTGCAGACAAAGTGGATTTACAGCAATTTATAGCACAATTAGAGGGTGATGAACCTGTCTTTTGGTTAGGTTTAGGGAGTAACCTGTTAATTAGAGATGGGGGGCTGCGGGGAACCGTGGTTAATATCCGCAATAAACTGAAAAAAATGACGTTGCAAGGTGAACAGCTTTATGTTGAAAGTGGTGTGCCTTGTGCGCATGTGGCTAGGTTTTGTGCTGAATATGCTTTAGTCGGTGCTGAATTTTTAGCAGGAATTCCAGGCACGATGGGCGGCGCATTAGCGATGAATGCAGGTGCTTTTGGTGGAGAAACTTGGGACCTTGTGGACAGTGTTGAATTACTATCGGTGGGTGGCAAGACAGAGCATTGTCAGGCACAGAAATTTTCGGTAGGTTATCGTTCAGTAGAAGGCTTGCAAGGGCGTTGTTTTTTATCAGCGACTTTAACATTGAGGCAAGATAAAAGTCAGGCAGGGCAGCAAAAAATTAAAAAATTATTAGCCCAGCGTAGTGCCACACAGCCGGTTAATTTACCGAGCTGCGGCTCCGTATTTAGGAATCCAGAAAATGATTATGCCGCGCGTCTTATTGAAGCAAGTGGTTTAAAAGGCTATATGATTGGGGGGGCTGTGGTGTCTAAAAAGCATGCTAATTTTATTGTTAATATGGGCGATGCAAAAGCGGCAGATATAGAGCAGTTGATTGACTATGTGCAAAGTGAAGTAGCTAAGCAACAAGGGGTCGACTTACAGGCCGAAGTGCGTATTATTGGAGAGGCGCTCGCATGAAGCCTAAACAAATAATACAAGCAGAAGCGTTCGGTCGTGTTGCGGTACTTATGGGAGGATCAGCAGCAGAGCGTGAGATTTCTTTAAACAGTGGGCATGCAGTGCACCAAGCTTTATTAGCGAATAAGGTCAATGCGATTGCTGTGGATGTCACCACAAATGCCTTAGAAGCATTAGAAAATACCTCGTTTGATCGTGTGTTTAATATTATTCATGGGCGTGGTGGTGAAGATGGCGTTTTACAAGCTGTACTGGACTCTTTAAAGCTTCCTTATACGGGCAGTGATGTACTGGCCTCGGCACTGAGTATGGATAAATTACGCACTAAATTGTGTTGGAAAGGTGCCGGTTTAAGTACGCCTAACTGGGTGTTGATTCAAACTGAAAGTGATATAGAGCAATGTAGTGCAGAGTTAGGTTTTCCTGTGATTGTGAAGCCTGCTTTGGAAGGCTCTAGTTTAGGCATGAGTCGCGCAGAGAATAAAGCAGAATTATTAACAGCATGGCAAATGGCGGCAAAATATCAATGTGATGTGTATGCAGAGTCATGGGTACAAGGGCAAGAATATACGGTGGGAATTTTAGGCGCTGAAGCACTCCCTGTTATTCGCTTAGAAACACCGCATGTATTTTATGATTTTGATGCTAAATATCGTGCAGATACCACGCAGTATCATTGCCCTGCAGGATTAACTGAAAAGCGTGAACAAGAATTAGCCAATTTGGCACTAAAAGCCTGTAAAGTAGTAGGAGTAACAGGTTGGGGGCGAGTTGATTTATTTATAGATCGACAAGGGCAAGCACAATTAATCGAAGTGAATACAGTTCCTGGAATGACCGATCATAGTTTAGTGCCGATGGCAGCTAAACAAATAGGTGTTAGCTTTGAAGAATTAGTTTGGCGTATTTTAGAAACGAGTTTTAAGTGAGCAAAAAGTGGACTTTAGTACAGACCGCTGTCGGTTTGTTGCTTATCGCAGTGACCATATTTAGTTGGCCAGTGATACAAAAGTTAATGGCTGAGGCTTTACCGATACGCTACGTGCAGGTAGAAGGGGCTTTTCAATATATTAAGAAGCAAGATATACAGGAGAAAATAAATCCGCTGGTGCAGTTGGGTTATTTATCAGTTGATTTGCAACAAGTACAGCAGGCAATGATGAGTTTGCCGTGGGCAGAAAAGGTACAAGTACAAAGAATATGGCCGGATAAGTTAAAGCTTAGAATTTATGAGCAAAAACCAGTGATGCGCTGGCGAGCAGCAAGTTTGATTAATAAGCAGGCAGAAATTTTTACGCCTAAAAATATTGATAGGTTTCAGGTTCTGCCGTTATTATATGTACCGATAGAGCAGCGTCAGCCATTAATGCAAGTGATGGAAGGTTTAAGTTTGAGTTTATTAGATCACGGTTTAAGCTTAACCGAGTTTAGAGTCAATGATAGACAGTCATGGCTATTAGCGACAGAAAGTGGCATGGTTGTACAGTTGGGAAGGTTTGAACCGTTACAAAAATTTACTTTGTTAATGCAAAGTTTAATGGTTCTGGGAAGTGAGTTAGTCGAGAAAATAGCTTATGTAGATATGCGTTACCCTAATGGGTACAGTGTTCGATGGCGAGGTAATGAAGAGATAGATTGGAAAAAACAGTTAGCCAAAGAGCAAGAAAAATAAATAAAGTAACCGTAATACATAATGCAAAAATGCAGTGTGAAAGGCAAAAAAAATGGCAAAACAAGTAGAACGTAATTTAATCGTAGGTTTAGACATTGGCACCTCTAAAGTGGCTGCTATTGTTGGAGAGGTTAATGAAGAGGGGGAGGTTGAAATTATAGGCATTGGGTCGACACCTTCGCGTGGTTTAAAAAAAGGCGTGGTGATTAACTTAGAGTCAACGGTTAATTCGATTCGTCGCGCCGTAGAAGAAGCGGAATTAATGGCGGGTTGTGAGATAACTTCAGTGTATGCGGGGATCGCAGGTAGTCATATTAAAAGCTTAAATTCGCATGGAATTGTGGCGATTAAGAATAAAGAAGTGTCACAATATGATATTGATCGAGTGATGGATTCAGCGCGTGCAGTGGCAATTCCAGCAGATCAGAAGATATTACATATTTTGCCGCAAGAATTTGTGATTGATATGCAAGAAGGCATTAAAGAGCCTATTGGTATGTCAGGAATACGTTTAGAAGCAAAAGTTCATATGGTGACGGGCAGTGTGAGTGCGGCACAAAATATTGTTAAATGTATACGCCGTTGTGAGTTAGAGGTTGATGATATTGTCTTAGAACAACTCGCTTCTTGTACTTCGGTATTAACCGAAGATGAAAAAGAGCTGGGGGTGTGTTTAATTGATATAGGCGGTGGAACCACAGATATTGCCATTTTTTCTCAAGGTGCGATTAAGCATACTGCGGTGATTCCTATTGCAGGCGACCAAGTGACTAATGATGTGGCTGTTGCCTTACGTACACCCACGCAAAGTGCAGAAAGTATCAAGCGTCAATATGCTTGTGCTTTAACGCAATTAGCGGATGTGAATGAAGTGATTGAAGTATCCAGTATTGGGGATCGCCCACCTAGAAAAATATCTAAACAGAGTTTGGCTGAAATCATCGAGCCACGCTATGAAGAGTTAATGTTATTAGTACAAGCAGAGTTAAGGCGCAGTGGCTTTGAGGGCTTAATCGCAGCAGGTATTGTTTTGACAGGCGGTAGCTCAAAAGTCGAAGGTTTGATTGAGTTGGCAGAAGAGATTTTTCACATGCCAGTACGATTAGGTTTGCCGCAACATGTCTCAGGATTGACAGATGTGATTGCAAATCCAGCACATTCAACAGGTGTGGGTTTAGTGTTATACGGGAGAGAGCACTTGCTAAATGGTGAGGGTTTATCAGATTCAGAGGACGGAGTTTTTTCAGGAATGAAAGCTTGGTTTCAGCGTAATTTTTAAAATAATTTGGGGTAGGAAGACATGAAATACGAACTAGGATTGGAGAATGCAGTGATTAAAGTGATCGGTGTTGGTGGCGGTGGCGGTAATGCTGTTGATCATATGGTGAATAGCCATATAGAAGGTGTCGATTTTATTTGTGCGAATACGGATGCGCAAGCACTACAACGTTTAGAAGTGGATGCTATTATTCAGCTAGGTGCTGAATTAACTAAAGGATTAGGCGCAGGCACTAACCCAGAAGTAGGAAGAGAAGCGGCTGAAGAAAATAAAGATTTAATTCGCGAAGTATTGGAAGGCACTAATATGTTGTTTTTAACCGCAGGTATGGGCGGAGGAACGGGAACAGGCGCTATTCCTGTGATTGCAGAAATTGCAAGAGAACTAGGCATTCTAACGGTTGCTGTGGTGACTAAGCCTTTTGACTTTGAAGGTAATCAAAAGAAGAAAGTTGCCGAAGAAGGCATCAGAGAATTAGAAAAATATGTAGATTCGTTGATTATTATTCCTAACCAAAAATTATTACCTGTACTGGGTGCTAATGTTTCAATGAAAAGTGCATTTGGTGCAGCGAATGATGTTTTATTAGATGCGGTACAAGGGATTACTGAGTTAATTACTTGCCCAGGTATGATTAATGTTGATTTTGCAGATGTTAAGACTGTGATGTCACGCATGGGTGCTGCCATTATGGGAACAGGTGTTGCGAGTGGTGAAAATAGAGCCAGAGAAGCAGCAGAAAAAGCGATTGCTTGCCCATTATTAGATGATATTAACTTACAAGGTGCGCGAGGTATTTTGGTTAATATTTCTGCTTCTGATATGGGGATTGCTGAATTTGATGAAGTAGGTAATATCGTTTATGCCTTTGCCTCAGAAGAAGCGACTATTAAAATTGGTACAGCGATTGATGAAAGTTTAGGTGATGATATTAAAGTGACTGTCGTTGCGACAGGCATGGGCAATAGCTCTGAGCAAAAATCCGAAACAACCACCATTAAAAACACCCAAACAAGTGTAATCAATAGTGCGGCAACGCCTGATTATGCAGGATTGGATACCCCCGCTATTTCACGTAAACAAGGTGAAAATGCAGAATCACGTTTTGGTGTGCAGCCTAAAGGGACTGCAGATATGGAATATTTAGATATTCCAGCCTTTTTAAGACGACAGGCAGATTAAGGAATGTGCAGAAGTAGAGCAGACTATTGGCGTGAGTTATTTTTTACTCACTCGAATAGTCTGTTCCTGAGCTTGTATGGCTAGAAAGTGAGCAATAAAAGCTTAGTAAAGTGGGTGATAATTATGTAACCCATTATTTTATAATGGGTTACATTGCTCGGATAAGCGAGCAGTAGGTATGATGAATGATAAAACAAAGAACATTAAAGAATACAATTAGAGCAACAGGTGTGGGCTTACATACTGGGGATAAAATTTATTTAACCTTGCACCCAGCCGCAGCAGATACAGGGATCAAATTTAGACGGGTCGATTTAGAGGAACCTGTCACAATAGATGCGATTCCACACAATGTCGGCGAGACAAACTTATCGACCACATTGGTTAAAGACGGTGTGAAAATATCCACCATTGAGCATTTACTCTCTGCGATGGCTGGCTTAGGGATAGATAATGCACTAGTCGATGTGTCTGCCGCTGAAGTACCCATTATGGATGGGAGTGCTGGGCCGTTTGTCTTTTTAATTCAATCTGCAGGTGTCTTAGAGCAAGATGCACCGAAAAAATATATTCGGATTAAAAAAGAACTGAAAGTGGAGGAGGGTGATAAATGGGCCGCTTTTTTACCGATGGATGGGTTTAAAGTGACTTTTACCATAGATTTTGAACACCCTGCTTTTGATGATAATGTGAAAACAGCCAGTATGGATTTTTCATCTACCACGTTTGTACGTGAAGTCAGCCGAGCACGCACCTTTGGTTTTATGAAGGATATTGAATTTCTAAGAGAAAATAACCTAGCGTTAGGTGGAAGCTTAGAAAATGCTATCGTGATTGATGATAATAAAATTCTCAATGAAGGCGGCTTGCGTTATGCGGATGAATTTGTAAAGCATAAAATGCTGGATGCGATTGGTGATTTATATTTATTAGGGCATAGCTTAATTGGTGAATACCAAGGCTATAAATCAGGGCATGGGCTTAATAATCAACTGTTAAGAGCGCTGATGGCGAATACTGATGCTTGGGAAACGGTCACCTTTGAAAATGATGAAGATGCGCCTATTCCTTTTATGCGTTCAGCAGAAAGCCGAGCAGGTGATTAAAGTGTGGCTATCCACTTAACACGGGACATAATCGTCATGTAGGTGCAGATTTATCTGCACTGTGCGACTAAAGTCGCCGCTACGAATAATGCTGCTCCCGTGTTAAACCTGTAGCCTAAAGCCTATTAAACTAGGCTGGGTTAGCTTTTTATTGCGATGTAAATACTCCTCACATGCTGTCATTTAACAGCCAGATAAAGCTCTAAAATCATTGATAGAACCGACATTAATAATTTGTGTGCCAAAAATAGGAATTAGCACATAAATATTACCATCAGTATGTAAGGCTAAATACGAATCAGTGGCAGAATAATAGCGGTAAGTGTAACCCGCGAATTCTAAAGTCTCTAAACTAGCAGGGCTAAAAAATTCAGGGTAGCTTTGTTCTGCCCAATGGAATATACAGCTAGCGGTTGAGACTGCCTCAGCTCCTTCACCGACTGTTAAGCTTAATTCAGCCATATCAACGCCCAGCGCATTCATTGCTAATAGGTTTATATTGAAGTGCCCATTAACTTTGGATGTACCGCTGATAAGCCCATTTGAGTCAACACTTAAGCCTTCTGGTAAGCCTGTCGCATTAAACCCTGTTGGATGATCACCCGCTGTTATTTGGTAGAAAAAACTTTGTTCACTGGTGATACTTGCGCTCAAAGCACTATTAATATCAGGAATAGCGCCATTTCCACCATCAGCGGTATGTAAAGAGTAGCTTCCACCCCATTCACCATAAGTGCTGGATGTAATGCCAAAGGCAGTTGAGCTATTATAGCTAGATTGACCCGCTAGAATAGACACTTTAACGGTAGCTGTTTGATCCAGCCCTATAATGCCTGCATGTACCGCAGAGACAGCTAAGCTAGAGTCATCCGTATAAATACCAGCCCCCCAAATACTCGTGTTATTCTCTCCTGTGACAGTAAAATGAAAAGCCGCGCCTACTGTATCGCGAAATGCCGCTAAATTATAAAACCCTGTCAACGGTAGTGAAAAACTACCCGGATAAGGAATTAATGCAGTATTTCCTGAGACATTAGAGACCGCATAACTACCATTCCATGCACTAAAGGAAGACGAGTTGATGGTATTATAGTGAGACGCGATATAGCTTTCTTGCTCAGGAACAATGACGACGCGTACCGTGCCAGATTCACCAAGGCGTAACACGCCAGTGTGAATCGCCACTTTTGCTAAAGCAGAGTCATCGGAATAGACATTGCTTCCCCATAAGCCCTTATTTTCTTCATCCGCGATGACATTGAAATGGTAAACCCCTCCAAGGACATCACGAAAAGCGGTCAGATTCCCGGGGTCTGCTAGGACAGGGTTATCGCCACCATCATCTGTCGCAACAGAATAACTGCCTTCCCAGCTATTATAATTTGCAGAAGTGACATTATGAGCAGTAGAACCACTATAAGAAGTCTGCCCCGCTTGTATAGTCACTTTAATGACACCGACTTGATCAGCCGCTAATAAGCCCGCATGAACGGCAGCGACTGCTATTTCCGTATCATCGGTATAAATGCCTGTCCCCCAGATTCCCCCTGTCTCTTGCCCTGTGACATAAAAATAATAAACAGCCCCAATTTGGTCGCGATATTGAGTAATATCGGCTAAGTTATGGGGTAGTGGGCTGATGTTACGTGATGTTACTTGGTTACTGAATAGTATGCAAAAACAAACACTCAGTAACATGATTATATTTTTAGTGTTCATGATAGTTCTCCCTAAATTTTAAATAATCATTTAAAATCTAGTACTAAAGAACATATCACTTATATAATATTGTATGTACTTTAGTACAATAATTTCAGTATACTCTTAGTTTTTGTAAGTGTATTGTTTTTTGATGTGAAACAGGAATAATATATAAAACATGAGCTTATTAGTTATTTTTACGAGTTTTTTCTGTGGGCTGCTTTGCCAGTATTTTAAATGGCATAAGGCAAAAAATATGTTGTTTGCTGGTATTGCTTTAGCAATGATTTTAATGGGTGTTGGAATCGCCCCCAATTATTTATTGACCAAGCTACAAGCTCCTTATGAAGAAAGAGCCAAGATTAACTGGTTGACTGATAATGTGATCGTACTTTTAGGCGCAAGCACACAAGCACTGGAGAGCGGTATAGAGCCCAGCTTTTTTGGGTATGGAAGACTCACAGAAACCGTGAGGCTTTATAAAGATTGTGTGCAACACTCTACACAGTGTCATATTATTGTTAGCGGTGGCGATGCGGCAAAAAATGGTGAAGCAGAATCCAGTGTGTATAGACGCTATTTACTTGATTTAGGTGTAGCGGTAGCCGATATTAGTGAAGAATCTAATAGTATGAATACTTGGCAAAATGCTGAATTTACTAGCGCTATGATTAAAGCCAAAACATACGATACGATTATTTTGCTAAGCTCTGGGCTGCATTGTCAAAGAAGTGAATTATATTTTGCGCATTTTGGTATCAAGACGCAGCCAGTAAGAGCGGACTATATGTCAGCTAAACTATCCATCATGCCCTTATGGTATAACTTTGCCGTCATGGATTTTGCATTGCATGAATGGATGGGGTTGTATCGCTACTTTATTTATAACTATATGGGATGGAGTGCCAAACGTGTTAATGCAGGGGATGCATAATACCCGAGTTTGATTAGCCTTTTGGTTTTATTAGGTATAATTGAATAACTTTGCGTAGTGGCTTGCTCTGCAGCTATTTTCCTAACATGTCTGTGAAGTCAAAATCTGATGTCATACTTTCGGGGTATTATTAACCCTTTACTTTTTATTAAAAATAATTGTGTCAAATTTAGTTTCTGGAGTTATCTAATTGTTATTTAATAGTTACGAATTTATATTCGGTTTTTTACCCGTCAGTTTATTGGTTTATTTTTATTTACAGAAAAATGGCTTTACTAGAGCAAGTACATTTTTTTTAGTATTTAGTAGCTTATTTTTTTATAGTTGGTGGAATATTTATTATCTACCTATCATTTTAGGTTCGATGTTATTTAACTATAATATCGGTAATATACTATCTAGGAATTCGTATAATACAAAAATCCCCTTCAGTAAAAAAAATATTTTAATTTCTGGTGTTTTGATAAATCTTATTTTACTCGGGTATTTTAAATATAGTGATTTTTTTATTGATAATTTAAATACTGTCTTTACTTTAGATATTGAACCACTTAATCTGCTCTTACCTCTTGCTATTTCATTCTTTACTTTTCAGCAAATCGCTTACCTTATTGATAGTTACCGTTTAGAAACTAAAGAGTATGACTTTTTAACCTATGCTGTTTTTGTCACATTTTTTCCTCAGCTAATAGCAGGCCCTATTGTGCATCACAAAGAGATGATGCCCCAGTTTGCTAACAAACACGCTAAAAATATTAATTATAAAAATATAGCGCTGGGACTGTTTATTTTTAGCATAGGCTTGTTTAAAAAAGTAGTTATCGCGGACACCTTTTCAATATGGGCAAAAGCTGGATTTGACCTTTCAATTAATTTAAATTTATTGGAAGCATGGGCAACAAGTCTATCGTATACATTCCAACTTTATTTTGATTTTAGTGGGTATACTGATATGGCAATTGGTTTATCACTTTTATTTAATATAAAATTGCCTATGAATTTTAATAGCCCTTATAAAGCGAACAATATACAAGATTTTTGGCGTAGATGGCATATGACCTTAAGTCGATTTTTAAGGGATTATATTTATATTCCTTTAGGTGGAAGTCGTAAAGGTAATTTTAGGGCTTACTGTAATATTATGATAACCTTTATATTGGGTGGTATTTGGCATGGTGCTGGCTGGACCTTTATATTTTGGGGGGCATTACATGGGGGAGCTCTCGTTATTTATCATTTATGGAGTCAATTAGGCATAAAGCTTTGGAGATATTTAGCTTGGTTTATAACCTTTAACTTTATTAATATTTCTTGGGTTTTTTTTAGAGCGAAGGACTGGGGAGATGCCATTAAAGTTTTGAGTGCTATGTTTAGTTTAAATGCTATTGTTGTACCCAAATACTTAGCTAACCAACTTTGGTTTTTAAAGCAATACGATATTGAAATTAGTACTAAATGGCGTGATTTTTGGGGAGATGAGTGGATCCTAGTATGCATGATTGTTAGTTTTATTTTAATCCTAGGGTTTAAGAACTCATCTGAAAAACTAGAGTCTTTTAAACCTACAGCTTTAACAGCAATGGCAATAGGTGTATTGTTTTTTGTAGCATCAATTTCTATTAATGTAGAGAGTGAATTCTTATATTTTAATTTTTAGCTTACACAATGTATAAACAATTTATTTTTATTTCAAGTTTAACTTTCGGTTTATTATTTATTATTTATACTATTATAGTATTTAATTATAAGATACTTTATATGGACAAAGAATATGCAGCATGGTTACATGTAAAAAATACAATCAATACAGCTACAAAAGACAAAGTTAATTTACTTGTTATTGGAGATTCTCGCTCAAAGGCGGGGTTTATTCCAAATGAAGTAAAAGGTTTTACATCAATCAACTTGTCCTTAGGGGGTGCCTCGGCTGTTGAAGGTTATTATACTTTAGAAAAGTACCTACAAAATAACCCTGCTCCAGATCATTTATTACTAAGTTATGTGCCCTATCATTTAGAAGATTGGAGTTCTTATTGGAATAGGGCAGTCTCTTATAATTTTCTGAACGATAAGGATTATCAAGAGATAGAAAATAAAGCCAAAGAATTTAAGGAAATATCTATTTTAAGAAGAAAAAGGTCTTATTGGTACTATAAAAACCCTATTAATTATCGTAGCAATTTTAGAAATGGTTTTTTTAATTTGCGCTGGGGAAGAAATATGCAAGTCTTTCGAGATTCAATAGCGGATCGTGGGCATTATTTTTATGGTACTAGAAACTCTAGTAATAAGTTAAACAAAGACACTAAGCAACAAGATTTTGAAATTTCAAGGTTTCAAAATTATTATTTACGTAAGCTTTTAGATTTAGCAGAAAAGTCAGAAATTAAATTATATTTTTTTAATATGCCCTTTAATAAGGCATCATTTGATCAAGTAAAGCCATTGTACGTGACTCACTTTACTGATTACGTAAATCAGCTATCAAGTGATTACGAATTAAAGATCTGTAATAAAATAAATTTTATGGAAAATAATAATTTTGGTGATTCATCACACTTATATAAAGGAGCAAGGAAAAATACAAAGAATGTGATGCATTGTCTTGCCCTTTAGATTCGGTTCCTGAATATTATTTTAATATAGCTAGACTTTTATTCGTTTTAAACGGATAAGTAAAATATACAATGCTCTGTTTTGGGCATCTTGTGAGTTTGTTACAAACCATTCTCATTTAAAGTATAATGGCGCTCTAAAATCGTTTCAATCATATAAAGAAAATGCCAGAAATAATTATTTACTCTAGTACTATTTGCCCTTATTGCACGATGGCAAAACGCTTGTTAACAGCCAAAGGTGCTCGCTATACTGAACTTAATGTGGATACCACGCCAGGATTAAGAGAGGAAATGATGCAGAAAACTAAACGCCGTACCGTGCCGCAAATTTATATTGGTGATCAACATATCGGTGGTTTTGATGAGCTAAGAGCCTTAGATTTAAAAAAACAATTAGACCCTTTGTTGCAAGCTTAAAACGTAGGATGGGTAGAGCGAACGGCATGTCTTTTAGGCATGCCGTGAACTCCATAAACGCGTTTTGGACTCCTGTTTTGCTCTATTCTCTATGTGCTTAAAAAAGATGGGGACTGCGCTCTATCACTCCTAGCTAAAATAACGTGCTTTCCCTACCAGCCCTAAAAAAAGCAGTAGGATAAATAGCATAATCGGCTTATCCCCTATTCGTGCATAAGGCGTTAAGCCACTGATCGGTGGAATGTCGGTGGTCAGAGCATAAGCTTGTTGCAAAGGGGCTTGCTGCACAACTTTGCCTTTATCTGACACCACGGCTGTGATTCCTGTATTGGTCGTGCGCAATAAATAGCGTGCTGATTCCAATGCTCGCATTCTGGCAATTTGTAAATGCTGGTGCGGCTCTATCGAGCCATCAAACCAGCCATCATTAGTCACATTGACTAAAAACCTCGCCTGTTCTATATCGCGTATACTTTGTGCTCCAAAGGCATCTTCGTAGCAAATCGAGGTAACAAAGGCATGTCCTGCGACTTTAAGTAAAGGCTGGTCTATTGCGCCTGCTGTAAAACTACCTAATCTCACTTGCATTAAATCTAATAAATAACCCGAGATAGGTTGCCAGGGTAAATATTCCCCAAAAGGTAAGAGGTGAATTTTTTGATACATGCCGCGTTCTTGCCCTAATACGATTACAGAATTATAGAGCTGACCTGCTGCATCTTTATACGGCAAACTGGTGATAATATCGGTCTGATGTTGTACTGCCTGTTTTTCTAAAGGCGCTAAATAAACATCTTTTACCTCATTATAATAGGCTGGGATCGCTGTTTCAGGCCAGATAATGACATCTGATTCCCAGTGTTTTGCCGTTTCATCTCGGTAATACCTTAAGGTGTTATCTCTATTTTCATCTGCCCATTTATCTTTTTGCGCGATATTACCTTGTAGTAAGGTCACTTTAATGAGTTCACCTCTGACATCTGCCCAATCGATGCGCTTTAGTTCTTGCCCTACTTGCGTCAATAAAGGCAACATCACAAACACAAGAGTCAATGCGCTGCGCTGAATAAAAACTTCTGCTAATAAGCCACACAGTAATAGTACGACAAAAGCAGCTCCATAGCTTCCCATGATAGGAATATACCCTGCATAAGGGGAATCTAACTGGCTATAGGCGACTTGCAACCAAGGAAAGCCATTTAAGACCCATTCACCGCGTAGGTATTCGATTAATACCCAAACACTTGCAAACAGCAGGCTATGATTTTCTTCAGGGTGATGTTGAGCAACTTTAACAAATAGGTAGGCAAAAATAGCAGGAAAAATTGCCCAAAAGCTGCAATATAACAAGGTTATTAAGGCGGGTAGGGCATAACTACTATTGGTATTGACCACCATACTGACAAATACCCATGAAACACCTAAGCCAAAAATCCCTAAACCAAATAAAAAACCACGTAATAAGGCACGTTTAGGGCTGATATTAAACAGTAATAGTCTAAAGACTACTAAGGCGATAAAAATTAATAGGCTTAGGTCGAAGGGAGCAAACGATAAAGTAAATAGCAGGCCTGAAAATAGGGCGATCACTTCGCCCCATTGGGTATTAAAAAGTTTTTTCATAAGTGCTTCACTATACATGAGTTGAAGCTTATAAGCTGAGTCGAATATTGCTCTAAAATCTGCTTAAAAGGAGCTGAATAAATATTCAGCCCACAAAAAACCAGCAAAAAAACGGCTGGTTTTGTCGCGAACTGCTGTTAAAAAACATATATCTGGACAAAACCATACAAATTAGAGAGAATTAGAGAATACTTACGTAAAATAATAAAAAACAACGTACAGAATGGCAAAAATCACAATTCTTAATGGTCCTAATCTTAATCTTCTTGGTGTTCGTGAGCCAGGACATTATGGCAATAAAACCCTAGCGGATATACAAAATAGTACT